>VEQB01000037.1 GCA_018883485.1 Bacteroidota bacterium | reverse complement strand
ATCTAATGGTAGACAAGGTGAATTAAGATCTGGTTTATATACTACAGGAGCAACTTTGGGCTTAGGTAGGCGTTTGCGCTGGCCAGATGATTTTTTTACCATTCAATACCAAATCAGTTATCAGTTATATAACAATGATCCGGATGGTGCGGGAAATATTTTCTTTGCCACCATTCCAAATGGTAAATCCAATAACTTAAGTTTTAGAGTAATCTTAGGAAGAAATTCAACAGATCAGCCTATTTACCCAAGAAGTGGTTCCAATATTGCATTGAGCTTTCAATTTACCCCACCTTATTCTTACATGAATGGCAAAAATTACAGCGACCAAGATAGAATTCCCAATACCAAATGGTTGGAGTTTTATAAGTGGAAGTTTGATGCTACTTGGTTTAATAAGTTGGCAGGAAACAAAAGACCTTTGGTATTAATGACCCGCTTAAACTTTGGTTTCCTAGGTTCTTACAATAACAAAATGGATGTAACGCCGTTTGAGAGATTTTGGGTAGGAGGTTCTGGATTAACTGGTTTTAGTTTAGATGGCAGGGAGTTGATAGCTTTACGCGGGTACCAGGATAATTCTTTAACTCCATTTACCGTGAATCCTATTACTGGCCAATTTCAGCAAACGGGAGCTACCATATACAACCGGTATACTATGGAATTGAGGTATCCTATTTCTTTAAATCCACAAGCTACCGTATTTCCGCTGGTATTTGCAGAAGCAGGTGGCACTTGGTTAGAAGCACGTAAATTTAATCCATTCGAAGTAAATAGGTCCTATGGCGTGGGAGTTAGAATTTTCTTGCCTATGTTTGGTATGATAGGTTTAGATTATGGTTGGGGTATAGACCTGCCGCCAAATCATCCAAATCCGGCAGCTATAAATGGCGGCAATTTTCACTTCTTGTTAGGACAACAATTCTAAAATAAAATGCACATGAAAAAAATAGTCTTTATTTTACTTGCATTGAGTATATTTACCATAAACAAAACTGCAGCGCAGCGTTTTGCTTATGTAGATACCGAGTATATCCTAGATATGTTGCCAGATTACAGGTCGGCACAGAAACAATTAGACCTTATTGCAGAAAATTGGCAAAAAGAGGCTGAGGGTATGAAGCTCGAGGTAGAAAAATTGCAGAAAGAATATCAAGCTGAGCAAGTTTTGTTAACAGAAGAGTTAAAGAAAAAGAAAGAAGCCGAAATAAAAGCAAAAGAGACTGAGTTAAAAGATTTTATGAATAAGAAGTTTGGCTATGAAGGTGAATTGTTTAAAAAGCGTCAAGAATTAATTAAGCCTATTCAAGATAAAGTTTTTGATGCGTGTCAAAAAATTGCAAAACAAAGTGCCTTAGACTTTATATTTGCCAAGGGTGGGGAGGTGATAATGATGTACAGTAATGCCAAATATGATAAGAGCGACGAGGTTTTGGCAGAGTTGGGTGTTAATGTTACCAAGAACAAAGAAGGCGGTAGTGGAGGAGGAAGTGGGGGCGCAAAGCCCAGCCCGGGAAAAAAGTAATGGCACGATTTTAGAGAAGTAAAATAAATAACAAATAAGAATAAAAATGAAGAACATGTTTAGAACCCTAGTAGCTTTTTTTGCTATGTTATTATTAGCGGGAAGCACCGCCAATGCCCAGAAAATTGGATATGTAGACTTGCAAGAGCTAATGCAGTTAATGCCAGAATACAAAAAGGCCAATACAGATATGGAAGCTTTTGGAAAATCACTTGAAGATGAATTAAAGAAAATGAGTGATGAATTTCAGAAGAAAGTTGCCGATTTTCAAAAAGGTGAGAAAACCATGCCTGAAGCCATTCGTAATGTGAAGCAACAAGAATTGCAAGACATGCAAACACGAATTCAAGATTTTCAACAAAGCGCTCAAGAAAATATTCGTAAGAAAGAGGCAGAATTGTTGAAGCCAATTATTGAAAAAGCCAAAGGAGCTATTGCACAAGTTGCCAAAGAAGGCGGTTATTCATATATCATGGATAGCAGCGTAGCTGGATTTTTGTATAAGCCAGATGGTGATAATGTATTAGCACAAGTTAAGAAAAAGTTAGGTATTATTTAATTTGTAAATAAATTTGAGAAGCGGCTGTTCCTTGTTTGGAGCAGCCGCTTTTTTGTATACAAATTGCCGCTTTTTGCTACTTCCACTTTTTTACTATATTGCCACTAGATGACAACCCTAGTAAAACCAGCTCAACCAATAGGTATTTTTGATTCTGGAATTGGCGGATTAACCGTGGCCAAAGCCATTACCAAGCTTTTGCCCAATGAGAAAATTATCTATTTTGGAGATACCGCACACATGCCCTATGGCGAGAAAAGTGCCGATGCCATTAAGCATTACTCCATAAAAATTGCAGAATTTTTAAAATATAAAAATTGCAAAATGATAGTAATTGCCTGCAATACGGCTTCTGCCGCAGGTTATAAGGCTGTAGTTAAACATACCGGCATGAAAGACCTTATTGTAAATGTAATTGACCCAGCCGCTGATTATGTAGTGAAGCATTTTTACCGCAAGAAAATTGGGGTAATTGCAACTAAACGAACGGTGAGTTCTAATGTGTATGCCAAACGCATAGCACGGTTAGATTCTGTAACAGATGTAGTTCAATTAGCTACTCCGCTTTTAGCCCCAATGATTGAAGAGGGTTTTTATAATAATAAAATTAGTCAGACCATTATTAATTCTTATCTCTCTAAATCTAAATTAAACACTATTGATGCCTTAATTTTAGGCTGCACACATTATCCGCTTATTAAGAACGAGATTCAAAAGTTTTATGGGAAAAAAGTTGCAGTGGTAGATAGCAGTGAAGTTGTAGCCCAATATGTTAAAACGGTTTTGGAGAAGCATGGACTATTAAATCCTGGAACTAAGTTTGGTCTAGGTAAAGCTGATAGGCAATTTTATGTAAGTGATTATACCCAGAGTTTTGAAGAGAGTAGTAAGATTTTCTTTGATGAGAAAGTGAAGTTGAAACAATTTAATATTTGGGAGGACTAGCCTTAGGTGAATTTTTTTGAAGCGCTTTATCCTCAAACCATGCTGGTTAATTTACTACTTGGTTTAACTTGTTTGTTTTGGTCTTATAGGATTATTCATCTACAGGGTAAACAGAAACTAGGCATTAGTTTATTTTTTATGTTTAGCGGACTGTCTTTAATTGCTGGTGGTTTTTACCATGGTTACTATTTAGTGCCTACAAATGAAACTGCAAGTTCTCTTTGGTTCTTCTCTCATGTGTTTTCCATTTTTAGCGTTTCATTTTTGCAATGGGGAAGCTTGGATATTTGGTGTAAAAATGAACAGCAAAAAAAGAATTTCATGATTTTGGTAATGGGTCAATTTATTATTATGCTCACTTATAGAATACTTGTTCCAAATTTTTTATTGGTAGCTATAAGCTTTGGGTTGGCAACTTCACACCTTATCTTGGTAACTTATAAAGCCTCCCAAGAGGCAATAAAAGGAAGTAAGTGGTTATTAACAGGCTTAAGCTTTGTTATGCTTTCTGGTGTGGTGTTTCTATTTAAAGATAAGACGGAAGAAACGCTTTATCTCTTAAATGTTTCTCATGCTATATTAGGCATTGGTTTTTATCAAATGTTTTTGGGGGTTAAGATATTAGATTTCGAAGTTTCAGAAGAAATATTGCAAGTAAAGTGAGCTTTTGTTTTGAAAAAGTATTTTTGCTTTTCGGCTAATCCTTATTGTTCTCATTTTGTTATGTTGTTAATAACACCAAAACAGATATAATAAATAGTATCAATAAAAAAATTGGTATTGAAGCAACAAATAGCAACTTGTCCATCCACTCAAATTTTAAGGTTTCAACCGTGTTTGTTTTTGTAATAATGAGCATTCTAAAGTACCATATAAAATAATAAATAAAACATAGGAAAAGAGCAGCTAATTCATAACCTGGTTCAGGAATGTCATCAGCGCCATACCCTCGAGCCAATGCATTGCGGAATTCCTTTTTATAGGCTGCTTCGTCCCAGTTAGTTGCAATGCTTTCAATAACACTTATTAATGCAATTACTATTAAAAGTTCAAGTACCAATTTGCTTGCCTTTGATGTTTCAATTTTTGAGTGCAATAGGTTCATTTTAAAAGAATTAATGTTTTAATTATTTAATTTTTTGCAGTGTGCTTATACCTCCTAAAAATACGATTTCGCCAAGTAAAAATATTGGCCAATTAAAGCTTTTGGGAATCAAGGTTCTAATACCAGAAAGCAAATCAAAATCGACATCGCTTTTATAAATCTCAATTAAAATTGCAGTTGAATCTGCCATAAAAGTATAGAGCATTACTGCAAATCCCAGGAAACTTAGCGTCCAAAAGGTTTTATGCAATGTAAGGTTTATTCCTTTTTGCTTTTTGAATAATACTAGAAGATGCAGGCCTATAAAACTTGCCGAAACCAAGCAAGGTGCAAGTACAGGTCCAATCCATGGTACAGGCAACAAAAAGAGTAGGTCCCAATCTAAAATGCTTGCTGGCCAGTTTAAGAATACCTTTAAAAATACGTAATAAAATATATCCCAAATGCCAAAGCTAAATAAGAAGGCAGTAAAGCGTTCTGTTTTGGTTTCGCCATTCATGTAGCCAATACTGCCCAACATAATTATAGTTGCAAGTTCTCTAAACAATTCTGTAATAAGAATGGTTGAACCTAATGTTTCTATTGGGAATTTGAAGCCACTTGGATAATACAAGGCCCGTAAATAGATGACAACTGCAGATTCTAGCATAGCCATGGCAACACTAAATAGCGCAAGGTTTATCAATTTGGCTTTCATATTTTTATTTTGAATTTGCGATTGCATGTAATTCGTTTAGTGTTTTTTGGTTAGCTAGATTAAATGATTTCCAAGTTCTGCTATTTACGTGTTGCAACATGACATCATACAGCATGCGCGATTCGAAAGGATATTCAGCGAGTTGGTTTGGAGGCATAACTTCTTTATAAGCCTTTTTTATGGTGAAGTCTGAGTATGCTGCAATGGCAGGATAAGCAGCATAAGAAAGCTTGTATAGATAATTAATGTCTGCTGCTTTATTATTTATTATTGCATGCTCCACATGATGATTGGCAATAACGCGGTCCCAATTTATACTTGTAGATAGTACCAAGAATATAAACCAAACAAGGGTGTTGGTTTTCACCAAAAAGTAGTTGCTGAGTTTGTATTTTATTTTGATGTAAGTGAGTCCAAGTCCGATAGTGGCGCAGGTTAAAAAGAAGTACACGCCAATTCTTTTATAAGTAAAAAGATGTTCTTCGCTAATGTATAAGTGGTTTCTGTACGCGGCTGTAATTACTAGCCAAACATTCAAACCAATCCAAACATAACTCAGTATTTTATTGGTATTATTTTGGTTAAAACTTTGGCTACCTCTAAATACCCATAATATGATGCTAATGGCAAATAGGATCGACCAAATGAGGGCATCCACACCTTGGTGCACATATTCGGAAAAGCTTATTCCCTCAGGCATAATGTGCTGTGTTAAGTGAAAAGTATCAATCACATTAACCATTAGTAAGAGTAGGTTCAACCCGATAAATACTACTTTGGCCAAAAGCTGCTCGGTTGATTCATTAACGGAGATTCCAAAAATGTTGTAAATTTTATAATCACGGTAGCTTAGCAGCCTGCTTAAGTTACTTTCTTTATTTGCCAGTTTCTCTAGGATTATTGGCTTAAAGAAAGTGCCTAACAATACAACACCAAAAAGGTAATGGAAGAATAGGGGAAAGGAAATGAAGTTAAAATTAAGTTGTTTTACAAATTGGTCAAAGCCCGCACTCATGTTTCTGTAGATACCAAAGAATACAATAAAGATGATGGCACTTAAGGCTGTAATGAGCTTATAATTCACATTAGATTTACCTTGCTCCTTAGTGGTTTCTTCGAGGTTTTCTTCAACCGTTTCTTTTTTAAATAAGTTTTTCAATTTTGCAATTGGACTCGCTGGAAAAGTATAAAGTGCTTGAACCAAAAAACCCGCAATTGAAAGTTTGGGTAAAGCCAAACTAACAGCCAACAAACCTAAAGATATTACATTAGTCAGGGCAGCTAAATAATGTCCATGTAGCAAAGCAAAGGTGGCAGAAAATAGTGCTGCTGCGCTTAACCCTATTTGTGTTTCCTCTTTCATTTGTTTTGGGTTGAACCAAAAGAGAATGCCAATTAGCAAGATGTTTAACAAGAGAATGTTAAGGCCAATGCCTTCTTGGTAAAGGAGAAAGGTATAGGCTAATGCCACAACCAGACTGATTTTATTTGTATGCATCATATTAAATTAAGTTTGTTTTGTTTTGAAAATCGAATGCTTGGCGCATCCTGTAAAGCAATAGGAGGTTAATAAGAATGGGTGTGCAAATAAAAATGCCAAAGAATGGAACGACTGCATAAAGGATATAGCCCTTTATAGCAAGCATCACAAAAGGGACCATGGCTATAATCATTAAAATTAAGCAAGAGGTTTCGAAGAGAAATAGAATTGCAGGATGATTCCATTTAAACCATAAAGATTTGCTTAGGAAGTATGCTATTAAAACCAGGCAATAGTAGAAGAGTATGCGTGTTAGCATTTCTTCTGGTAATAATAGTATATGCATACCTGGGTTAAGGTCGCCGCTTGGTTCTACATAGCTGTTTATTTGAGTGGCAATGCTGGGTAAAACAAGCAGCACCAATGCATCGGTAAACCAACTTGCAAAGTCATTAAAGTTTTTGATAAGAGGTTTATGAATTGCTTTACTGATTTTAATAAATAGGTAAATATGACCTACAATCTGGGCTAGTGCTAATGCGATAATGAAAAATAATACTGGTTCCATATTTAAAAGTGCTTTGAGTTACAAAGTGAATTGATAAAAAAAATATTAAGGATGTTTAAGTAGTTTTTCGAGGGCATCGAGGTGTTTTTTGAAAGCTGCTTTACCAAGCTTGGTGGCTTCAAAATAGGTATTGGGTTTTTTGCCTATGAATTGTTTGTTCACAGCTACATACTCAAATTTTTCGAGTGCAGTCATGTGGCTGGCAAGGTTTCCGTCGGTAAGCTTGAGCAAGTCTTTCATGGTATTAAAGTCAACCTTATCATTTACCATAAGCACAGACATAATGCCTAAGCGTATTCTGCTTTCAAAGGCTTTGTTTAATTTTTCTATGTCGAAATTGTTGTTCAATGTTTTGGCTTAATTTTTTTCGAAAGTAAAGTAAGCTATAATACCATAAGCAATGTGAACCACTCCAAATCCTATTGCCCAAAACAATAGTCCGTGGTTAATAAATATGCCAGCCAATAAGCCTAAGCTAATTTGGATCAAACCTAAGAACTTAACATGTTCAAAAGTGAATTTACTGGCGTTTACGAGTGCAAGTCCGTAAAATACTAATGTTGCTGGGGCAACCATACCTGTTGCGCCATGCGCCACCATGATAATGCAAAACAAGCCGCCAACTGTTAAAGGAATTGCCATGTTAAACATGAGTTGTTTGCTGGCAGCATTCCAAACACTTTCGCCTTCTTTCTTTGCTTTTTTGATGGTGAGCCATGTGGCAACATATAATGACGCAATTAATACGCCAACAGCATCAATTAAAAAAAAGCTAATAAAAGAGAGGTTCATTTCTCCCTTTTCGTTTTTGGCATATTCAAAGTAGGGGAGGTTTCCATGCTTGGTTTGTAGGTAAACATAGGCTGCAGCTGCACCAACCAATGCAATTATGCCGACAAAAATTCCGGAAAGGCCATTTAACGATAAGAAGCGCGAAGAGCGCTCCATCATGTTGCGAATGTCTTTGAGGGCTTCTAATTGTTCTTCAGGGTTTGACATTTTAAAAGTACTTTGTGTTGCAAAGTTAATTTTTGTTTTTGCATTTCCAAATGTTTGATCAAATAAGTTATTTTAATTGTTTTGTAAGTGTTGGGTTTTTATGGCACCACACAAGTTCCTCAAAAAGGTAAAATTCCATGTGGCTGTCTGGAGCTGTTGTTAAAAAACGTGCAGATACTTCTATGGCCTTACAATTTAATTATTATACAGTGGCTGGTAACCCAATACCAATGAGCTTTTTCTTGAAAACTGGATTTTAATGAAACCATAGCTATTTTTTTAATATAGACTTGCAATCTCTTGATAATAAGCTAATAGCCTAAGATAGTATAGGGGAAAGCAGCAATGTAATAGTGAGTTTTGCTTAATACCCTATGAAGTATGTGGCCTAAGATCATTAAAAACTACTTTGTAAAATATTATTTTAGTGAAACATCAAAAATTAAATTTCATGAACAATAATGCGGAACTCATTATACAAGAGCGAATCACCAAAGCCATCTATCTTATTCGAAATCAAAAAGTGATGATGGATAGTGAATTGGCTGAAATGTATGGGGTGCAGACAAAAGTTTTGAACCAGGCTGTAAAAAGAAATATGGACCGTTTTCCAGATGATTTCATTTTCCAACTTAGTTCAAATGAATGGGAAAACTTGAAGTCACAATTTGTGACCGCAAATTGGGGTGGTCGAAGGACCCCGCCTTATATGTTCACAGAACAAGGTGTTGCAATGCTATCATCTGTATTAGCAGTTCTACTGCCATCCAGTTAAACATATCCATCATGAGGGTATTTGTGAAAATGCGGCAATGGTCTGCCAATTATGAAGAGTTGGTTAAGAAAATAGATGAACTAAGTGAAACACAGGGTGAGCATAATGAGCATATTCGTAATATTTATAGTGTCATCGAAGAACTTGTAAGGCCAGCTTTTACAGAAAGAACTCAAATTGGTTTTAAAAAAGATTGAGCATAAAAAAGTCGGCAGAATCTATCAAACCTAAAATTAACTCAAATTAACAATCTCCCCACCTACTACATCAATGATATTTGCAGCGGGTTCTTTGGGTAAGCCAGGCATGCGCATAATTTCGCCAGCTACAGCCACAATAAAGCCTGCACCCGAGTTAATCACAATATTATCAATATGAATATTGAAGTCCTCTTCTGCGCCCACCAAAGCAGCATTGTCTGTAAAGCTAAATTGTGTTTTGGCTATACAAACAGGTAGTTCGGTTAGGTTCAAGTCTTTAATTTTCTTTAAGGTTGTTTTAGCATTTTTACCAAAGCTTACCGATTTTCCTTTATAAACTCTAGTAACAATTTTCTCGATTTTTGTTTCAATGCTATCTGCTAAATCATACGTATGTTGTAGTGGTTTAGAAGGAAATTTTTCTACAATTTCCACTACTTTATTTGCTAAAGCAATGGCACCGTCACCACCTTTTGCAAAGCCTTCATTGATTGCAAAATGAGCGCCTTGTTCTTTGCACCAATTCTCTATAAAGGCAATTTCTTCCTCGGTATCAAACCCAAATTTATTAAGTGCCACAATTACTGTTTGGCCAAATGCTTTTAAGTTTTCTATATGGCGTTGCACATTTTTTATACCGGCTTTAAGTCCTTCTAAATTGGGATGCTTAATTAGTTTCTCATCTACCTTCCCATGCAGTTTAATACTTTGTGTGGTTGTAACTAGCACTGTTGCTTTTGGTGCAAGGCCAGCCATTCTGCATTTTATATTGAGAAACTTTTCGCCGCCAAGGTCTGAACCAAACCCGCTTTCTGTTACGGTATATTCTGAGTGTTGTAGTGCTGCTTTAGTAGCCATAATGCTGTTACAACCGTGGGCAATATTAGCAAAGGGGCCGCCATGTATAAAAGCCGCGCCACCCTCTATGGTTTGAACCAAGTTAGGTTGAAAAGCATCTTTTAAAAGCGCCACTATTGCGCCTGCTACACCTAAATCGCGCACATAAAATGGCGTATTATCATACATGTAACCTAAAAGTATATTTTCAATTCTTGCTCTTAAATCTTCCATAGAATTAGACAAGCAAAAGATGGCCATAATCTCGCTGGCAGGCGTAATATCAAAACCTGTTTCTGTTGGAATGCCGTTACTGCTGCCATTTAAGCCACTCACTAAATATCTTAGCGAACGATCGTTTACATCTAATACCCTTCGCCACAAAATTTGGCGCAAGCCTTTAGTTGTGTTTTTATTGAAATATTGATAATTATCTACCAGAGCAGCTAAGGTATTATTGGCAGAAGTAATGGCATGAAAATCTCCAGTAAAATGAAGGTTGATATCTTCCATAGGCAGCACTTGTGAATAACCACCACCTGCGGCTCCACCTTTCATGCCAAAAACCGGACCTAAGCTTGGTTCACGCAATGCCACAATAGCTTTTTTGCCAATCTTATTGAGGCCTTGTGCTAAGGCAACAGATGTAGTAGTTTTACCTGAACCACTTTTATTAGGTGTAGTAGCTGTAACCAATATTAAGTTGCTCTGTTGTATTCTTGCTTCATTGGGTTCAAAACTTATTTTTGCCTTGTATTTACCATACGGCTCTATAGCCTCAGCAGAAATACCAATCTGTTCGGCTATTTGTTGAATAGGTTTTAACACAACCTCGTGTGCAATTTCAATATCTGATTTCATAAACCTTATAAAAAAAATTAAAGCGACAATATAGTATTTTCTATAATATCGCAGGCGAAGTTCATATGTTCTTCTGTAATGATAAGAGGTGGGGCAAACCTAATGATATCGCCATGGGTTTGTTTGGCTAACAGGCCGTTTTCTTTTAGCAGTAAACAAACATCCCAAGCAGTTTTGTTATCAAAAGGTTTTATCACAATGGCATTTAATAAGCCTTTGCCTCTTACTTCACTTACTAATTTTGTTTTAGCCATTAAAGCTTGCATACGATTTCTAAATACCTTGCCCATTGCTTCTGCATTGGTAGCTAAATTTTCTTCGCGTAAAACTTCTAAAGCAACAGTTGCAACTGCGCAGGCCAGAGGGTTTCCTCCATAGGTTGATCCATGTTCACCTGGTTTAATGGTTAACATAATTTCATTGTCGCACAATACTGCCGATACTGGCAGCAGGCCTCCAGATAAGGCTTTGCCTAAAACAAGAATATCTGGTCTAACTTGCTCATGGTCGCAGGCTAGCATCTTACCTGTTCTGCACAACCCTGTTTGCACCTCATCGGCAATCATTAATACCTTGTATTTATTACACAAGTCTCTTACTCCTTTTAAATAACCTTCAAGCGGCACTACCACGCCTGCTTCCCCTTGTATCGGTTCAAACATAAAACCTGCAATATTTGGATTAGCTTTTAATGCCTCTTCTAAGGCTGGTAGATTATTGTAAGGCACCAAGCTAAATCCTGGCATAAAAGGGCCAAATCTTTCGTAACTGCTGGGGTCGCTACTAGAACTAATAGCAGCCATGGTTCTTCCCCAGAAATTACCTTCCACAAAAAGAATATGCGCTTGGTTTTCAGGAATATTTTTTATGGTATAACCCCATCTTCTCGCAAGCTTAATGGCGGTTTCTCCACCTTCTACCCCAGTGTTCATAGGAAGTACTTTGTTGTACCCAAAAAACTCTGTTATAAATTGTTCGTATTCACCTAAAACATTGTTGTGAAAAGCTCTGCTAGTAAGGGCAATTTTCGACAATTGCTTTACCATGGCTTCAATAATTTTAGGATGGCAATGCCCTTGATTAACTGCGCTATAGGCAGAAAGGAAATCATAATATTTTTTACCTTCTACGTCCCAAACAAAAACACCTTCTCCTTTTTCTAATACAACAGGAATAGGGTGGTAATTATGCGCACCATATTGATTTTCTAATTCAATGTAATAAGCGCTGTTTTTTTGCTGTGTTGCCATCATTTGGCAAAGGTAATGGTTAAAACTTATAACTCAATCCTACCATAATATGCCTCTGCTCTAAGAACCTAGCTGGGTTATTAGGCGGGGGGCCGCTTACTCCCAAGCGTGGATCCACATACCTTGGGTCTACCCAAGAATCTGGCACATTATCTCCGGTTTGATAAGCCCTTCCGGTAACTGGGTTAATAATAGCGGCGTTTTTATTGTTAAATAGATTGGTAACTTGTATGTTAAATCCAAGCGTAGAATGCTTTAATTTCCAATATTTACTAAAGGTAAAATCTGCCCAAAACCAAGGTGTTCCAATCTTACTCCAACGGGCATCCGGGTCTGGATTCTCTACATAAATTGGTCTTCCTG
>VEQB01000036.1 GCA_018883485.1 Bacteroidota bacterium | reverse complement strand
TGCCAAAGCTCCAAAACCTACAGAGAAATTATCTACCCGCAGCATATCGTTAAAATAAGATTGGTTCTGATTCCAATCCATTAGGTTCAAACCAAAAATGACTGCTAAGCCTAAAACCAATACAGGAGCAATCCATTTTCTAAGGTTAAGGATTTCTGCCAACATGCAAAAAAATCCTAATACAGAAGTATAAATGATAGTATTCACGTTTGATAGGTTAAGGTGTTAAAGTTTTTAAAACAGGTTCAGTTAATTCAAAAATGGGTTCAGGATAAATACCCAAAGCAAAAATTAGAACACCAATTATGCCAAGCACTAATTGTTCATTCCATTTTAAATCTTCGAATTGCATTTTCTCCATTAGGGGTTCGCCCAGCATTACCTTCTGGTACATTCTTAGCATATAAACGGCACCTAAAATAATAGTAAGCGCTGCAAAAACACTTAACCAAGTATTATAGGCATATACTGAATAAAGTAGCATAAACTCCCCAACAAAACCATTGGTTAAAGGCAATGCCACAGAACCTAAAACCACAATTAAAAACCAAGCAGCAAATCTTGGGGCTAAGGTTCTAATGCCGCCAATTCCTTCAACCTGATTGCTTCCTGTGCGGTTCATGATAATATCTGCGCAGAAGAAAAGACCAATTACATTTATACCATGCGCTAACATTTGCGCTAAACTTCCTTGCAACCCTACCCTACTCATGGTAAAAATACCTGCACTTATTAAGCCAACGTGAGCAATAGACGAGTAGGCCAAAAGTTTTTTAATATCGCGTTGCATAATAGCAATAATGGAGGCATACACCACACCAATTACACTTAAGGTAATGGCTACATATTGCCACTCTTTAAAACCATCTGGTACAATTGGCATTAACCAGCGAATTAAACTGTAGGTTCCCATCTTAAGCATAATACCAGATAACAACATGGTGCCTTGCGTTGGCGCAGTTTTATAGGTATCTGGCTGCCAAGTATGAAAAGGTACTATTGGAATTTTGATGGCAAAAGCCGCAAACAACATCCAAAAAATCCAGCTTTGATCGCATTTGCAAATTGGATTGCTACGCAAGGTTTCCCAATCTAAAGAGTGCAAAGGAGAAACTGTATACAAATAAATAAACCCAAACAGCATTAGCAAACTACCTGCTAAGGTGTAAATAAAGAATTTTAAAGTTACCTGAGTTCTACCTTCTCCACCCCAGTTAAAGGCAATAAAGTAAATAGGTATAAGTGCCAACTCCCAAAAAATATAATACGCAAAGGCATCAAATGATATAAATACACCATTTAAAGCCATTTGCATCAATAGCATTAAACTATAAAATATGTTTGCTCTTTCTGTATATCTATTAAAGCCTGCAAGCACAATTAAGGGCAACAATAAGTTAGTTAAAATTACCATGAGCATACTTATGCCATCCATAGATAAGTGTGCCACCAAATTAGGCTTAACCGCTATTTGGTAATTAATCTCAAATGGGGCTGCACCTAGAGCCATAAATTGATTATAGGCATAAATAGTAAAAAGCAATTGCACTAACGTACCTGCAAGTGCCGCCATTCTGCTGGTACTACCTTTGGTAAACCAAATTAGCAAAGCAAAGGCTAGCGGAATTATTAATAAAAGTATATTTAGCATTACAGTACCAATTGTATTAAAAGTAAAACCATCATGCCAATTACCATGGCAAAAATATAAAAGCCAGTATTTCCGGTTTGAACCAAACGCATTGTTCTACCAGTAAACCCAACAAACCAAGCAGAAGCATTCACCAATAAATCAACAATTAACTTATCTACCACTACATGCAGTAAATCACTTAATACTCCAATAGGCTTAACAAATACCTTGTCGTAAATTTCGTCGATATAAAACTTATTGTAAACCACTTTTGCAAAGCCAGTTGTTTCTTCATCGCTTTCTGGAACTTGTTTTTTGCTAAGGTAAATTACAAAAGCAATAATAATACTTGCAACAGCCAATGCCGTGGCTACACCCATTAACAACCATTCTGTGCTATGCTCCATATGGTGCACCTCTCCCATTAAGCCTTTAGAGGTTTCTACCACCGGCCCTAAAAAGGTATTGAACCAATGTGGCATATGAAAAACGGCAGGCATACCTAAAAATCCAGCTACTACAGAACATATTGCCAAGAGGCTAAGTGGTACCGTCATGGTCCATGGCGACTCATGCAAATGGTGTTTTTCTTCTTCTGTTCCTCTAAAATTGGTAAAGAAAGTAAGGAAGAATAAACGAAACATATAAAATGCAGTTATCATAGAGCTTACACTTAACAATACCCAAACCAATTTATGGTGGAAAGCAGCCGCTAAAATTTCATCTTTTGAAAAGAAGCCTGCAAATGGGAAAATACCCGAGATAGCAAGCGTAGCAATTAAAAATGTGATAGCTGTTATGCGTATGTATTTCCATAAGCCTCCCATTCTTCTAATATCTTGTTCGCCACCCATGGCATGAATTACACTACCTGCACCTAAGAACAATAAGGCTTTAAAGAATGCATGAGTAACCACATGAAACATACCAGAAGTATAAGCACCCAAACCTAAGGCCGCAAACATTAATCCCAATTGCGAAACGGTAGAATAGGCCAATACCTTCTTAATATCATTTTGTTTAATACCAATAATAGCTGCAAACAAAGAAGTTGCCACCCCTACCCACATCACAATTTCTAGTGTGAAAGGAGCTAACGTATATAATATATTAGACCTAACAATCATGTATATACCAGCGGTAACCATTGTTGCCGCATGGATAAGCGCCGAAACCGGAGTTGGACCAGCCATGGCATCTGGCAACCAAGTGTACAAAGGTATTTGAGCACTTTTACCCATAGCGCCCACAAATAGCAAAAGCGTGATGGCCACTAATAAAGGGGCGCCCTTTTCCATACCTTCTGCAGAAGATAATACGGTAGCATAATCGAGGCCACCCATATAAAATAGCATAAAAAACATGCCTAATAAAAAGCCTAAATCGCCAATGCGGTTCATTACAAAGGCTTTCTTTGCTGCATCATTATAAGCATCCTTTTTGAACCAAAAGCCAATTAACAAGTAAGAACATAAACCAACACCTTCCCAACCAATAAACATTACTAAATAACTGTTACCCATAACTAGCAAAAGCATAAAGAATATGAACAAGTTAAGGTAGGCAAAGAATCTGGTTAGGCCTTCATCATGACTCATATACCCAATTGAGTAAAGATGTATGAGGAAACCAATACCAGTAACCACCAATAACATAATTAAACTTAAAGGGTCTATTAGGAAGCCAAAGTTTAAGCTTACGTTTTCCCAGCGCATCCAAGTAAACACATCAAAATCTAGGGATTGCTTATTACCCAATTCTTTAAATAAGTAAATAGAAATCACAAAAGAAACAAGAACCAATAAACTAGAAATCCAGGCTCCAGCCTGTTTTAAGTTTTTTCCAAAAAAGGAAAGTAACAAAAAGCCCAGCAAAGGAAAAAGCGGAATTAAAAGCGTAGGGCTTATTAAATGTATAGGTTTTATAAATTGCTCCATTATTTCTTAACCTTTTAATTTACTAAGTACATCAATATCTGTGCTACCCAAATTGCGGTAAATACTTACCAATAAGGCAAGACCTACTGCCACTTCTGCGGCTGCAACAACCATGGTAAAGAAAACAAAAACCTGCCCATCGGTATTACCTGCGTAGGCAGAGAAGCTAACCATTAATAGGTTAACAGAGTTTAACATAATCTCAATGCACATTAAAATAATGATTGCATTTCTTCTCAATAAAACGCCTACAACGCCAATTGAAAACAGTAAGGTACTTAATACCAAATACCAGCTTTGTGGGGCTGCTGTGCTCACTACTTCATTCATTAATGTTTCTCCTTTTTTGCTAAAACTACAGCTCCAATCATGGCCGAAATAAACAACACAGAGGTCATTTCGAATGGAAGCAAATAATCTGTAAATAATACCATGCCTACTTTTTGTACAAACCCAGCATCACTGGCCTCGGGTGAAGCGTAAGCTCCCAATTGGGTAGAACGCATGGCTGCTAATAAAACCAAAAATAACATACCCCCTGTAACAGTGGCAATGCCTTTGGTAAGCAAACTTTTGTGGGGTTCCGACTCTCTATTTAGGTTCAAGAGCATTACCGTAAATAGCATTAAAACCATAATTGCCCCTGCATATACTATAATATGCACAATGGCTAAAAACTGGGCGTTTAGCATTACATAGTGGCCTGCTATTGAGAAAAAACAAGCAATTAGCCACATCACACTATATATGGGGTTCTTAGAAAAAACCACCATTAGTGCTGTAATTACTGAAACTGCTGCTAAAAAATAAAATATTATCTCACTGGTCATTTGTCAGGGTTAGCTTTAATAAGTTAATCTATATGGTAAGATTTCTTGCGTTTAGAAACATCTATTCTATCGTCCATTTTCTCTACCAAAAGGTCTTTGCCATACACAAAAGTATCTCTGGCATATTCCGATGGTACAATTCTATCTGTAAGGTAAATGGCATCTTTAGGACAAGCCTCTTCGCAAAGTCCGCAGTAAATGCAACGCAACATATTTATTTCATATTTGGCTGCATATTTCTCTTCGCGGTAAAGGTTTTCTTCTCCTTTTTTTCTCTCGGCGGCATCCATGGTAATGGCTTCGGCCGGACAAGCAACTGCGCATAAACCGCAGGCTGTGCAGTTTTCTCTGCCTTGCTCATCGCGCTTTAACACGTGCATTCCTCTGTATACGGGTGCAAATTCACGGGTAACTTCGGGATATCTTAAAGTTGCCTTCTTTTTAAAAAGGTGTTTTATAGTAATAGACAAACCACTTACAATGGCAGGTAAATAAAGCTTCTCCATGAAACTCATTTCCTTTTTTGTTACTACTTTAGATCGGTTAGTTAATTGCATAAATTGATTTGGTTTCCAGGTTTATTTAGTTTCCAAAGAAGGTTATTGCAGCACCAGTTAACAGTACATTTATAATTGCCAAAGGCATCAAAACTTGCCAACCTAGGCGCATTAATTGGTCGTAGCGAAATCTTGGGATTGTCCAACGCACCCACATAAAGAAAAAGATAAAGAACAGTATCTTTCCAAATAGCACCACAAAAGTTATTAAGCTCATTACATTCTGCGGCAAATGGTTCGATAAATATTCTATACCAGGAAAGTTATACCCTCCAAAAAACAAACAAGCAATGATAGCAGAAGAGATAAACATATTGATGTACTCTGCAAATAAGTACAAGCCTAGCTTCATAGAAGAATATTCTGTGTGGTAACCACCAATTAACTCAGATTCAGATTCTGGTAAATCGAAAGGTGTTCTGTTGCACTCTGCGAAAGCTGTAATTAGGAAAATGATGAACGCAATAGGTTGGTAAAACACATTCCAGTTCATTCCAGAAACATTAATAAAGCCGTATAATTTGCCTTCACCCTGACTTTCCACGATAGCGTTCAAGCTTAAAGAACCATCGGTCATTAATAAAATAGCCACCACACTCATACCCATGGCTAATTCATAACTAATCATTTGGCTACTTGCTCTAATGGCACCTAATAAGGCATATTTGTTATTAGACGACCAACCGCCCAACATAATTCCATAAACGCCTAAGGAAACAACTCCCAAAACATACAAAATTCCAATATTGATATCGGCTACTTGTAGGTTAAAGTTTTGCCCACCAATGCTTACAGGTGTTCCCCAAGGAATAACTGCCGAGGTCATAAGGGCCGTCATCATAAATAAACTTGGACCTAAAATGAACAAGAATTTATCTGAAACCGTAGGAATAATTTCCTCCTTTAGAAACATTTTCACACCATCTGCAATTGGTTGTAACAAACCAAAAGGCCCTGCTCTATCTGGCCCAATACGGTCTTGTAAGAAGGCCGCAACTTTTCTTTCTCCATAAGTAGCATAGGCAGCTAAACCAAGGCTAATTAAAAAGATTAAAACAATTAAAATTACTTTAAATAAGATGATACTCATGCGCCTTCTCCTTCTATTAATGGTATAGGTTTAATATCATTCAATTTAAATTCTGAGCCTTTTTTAAGCACTTGGTAATGGTTGGCAGAAATAACAGAATGTCTATTTATATTGGTTGGTCCTTCAATGGTCCAATCGCTCGTTTGTTTTTTATCGAACCTACAGGTATTGCAAATAAACTCTTCCACTTCACCCCACTGGTCTTTTCTTCCAGTTACTCTTAATACTTCTTCACCTTTATACCAAAGGTTAACTTTACCAGAGCATTTCTCACAATCTCTATGGGCATTTACAGGCTTGGTAAACCAAACCCTGCTTTTAAAGCGGAAAGTTTTATCTGTTAAAGCCCCTACTGGGCAAACGTCAATAACGTTTCCAGAGAAGTCGTTATCTATTACATTTTCTATGTAGGTTGAAATCTCAGAATGATCGCCACGATTCATTACGCCATGCACACGGCCATCAGTAATTTGATCGGCCACTTTAACACAACGGTAGCAAAGGATGCAACGCGTCATGTGTAATTGAATCTTATCGCCAAGGCTAATTTTCTCAAACGTTCTGCGCTCAAAATCGGTGCGGGTTTTGGCCGAACCATGCTCATATCCTAAATCTTGCAAGTGGCATTCTCCAGCTTGGTCACATATAGGGCAATCTAGAGGATGGTTCAACAATAAAAATTCTACCACCCCTTTTCTAGCTTCAATTACTTTTGCGGAAGTAATATTACCCACTTCCATTCCATCCATCACATTGGTTCGGCAAGAAGCTACTAACTTTGGCATAGGACGCGGATCTTTCTCAGAACCTTTTGTTACCTCTACCAAACAAGTGCGGCAATAGCCACCACTGGTTTTTAGTTTAGAATAATAGCACATGGTTGGAGGTGCCACATCTGGACCAATCATTCTTGCAGCCTGCAAAATGGTTGTACCATCTGGTACTTCTATTGTTTTTCCGTCTATTGTTACTTTAGCCATTTTCTATTCAATTATTCACCAAAATTTAATCTAAATATTTTCAGTGATTAAGTTCCAATAATTTCTTTACCTCTCTCTCAATTTCTAAAATCAAGTTATCTAGGTGTAAATATACAACGCCCCAAATAATTTCATAATCTGTATTTCCATAATCATGCACTATTCTATTACGCAAACCAATTATCTTATTTTTATTTTCAATATTAATCTCATAATTCTCGTCTCGAATCTTAATTAGTGCCTCACTAATAATTTCCAATTCCCTTTCAACTGCTCTGTAAACCAATCTATTTTCAATAAAATTACTATAAGAGGTTATACCTTTTGTATGCATCTTAATTGCTAAAGCTGAATCTAGCATGTCATCTAAATATGCTTGAACCCTAAGCAGCATATATTAATTGTTTAGTAGCTTCTATACTTTTTCTTAAGTATATATTTCTAATTTCTTTAGCGATCATTAAATCAACTTTTCTATTAAAAATATGCTCAAGTTTATCTGCCAAATCAAAATATAAATCGAAATAATTTTCAATGGGAATATTTTCTTGGAACTTAACAATCATGTCAATATCACTACTTTCCGAAAACCTGCTTTCATCCAAAACAGACCCAAAAGCATATAACTCTTTTACATTAAACTCCTTACAAAGTTCATTAACTTGGCTAATATGGGTTTGAATATAAGTCATTATGCGCTTTGCAATTGATTAACTGATTCGTAATGGCGAACCTTTTTGTGAGACGAAGGATTTTTTACATATTCCTCAAACTCGCTTCTAAAATGCCTGATAGCACTTGCTACTGGCCAAGCTGCCGCATCACCTAATGGACAAATGGTATTACCTTCAATTTTAGATTGAATTTCCCAAAGCAAATCAATGTCTTCCATGTTTCCATGTCCATCTAAAATCTTATGAATTATTTTCTCCATCCAACCCGTTCCTTCCCGGCAAGGGCTGCATTGTCCGCAGCTTTCGTGGTGGTAAAAGCGCGCAAAGGTATGTAGATTTTCTACTACAGAAGCGGTTTCATCCATTACAATAAAACCACCAGAACCCAACATGGTTCCACTGGCAAAACCTCCATCGGCTAAACTCTCATACGACATGAGTCGTTTTTCGCCATTGGCTAAATTTAATATTTTATCTGCGGGTAGAATAGGAACAGAAGAACCACCCGCTACAACCGCTTTTAATTTTCTTCCATTGATAATTCCTCCGCAGTATTCGTCGCTGTAAATAAAATCTTCTACCGTAATTCCCATTTCAATTTCGTAAACCCCTGGTTTGTTAATATGCCCCGAAGCAGATATTAATTTGGTACCAGCAGATTTTCCAATTCCTACCGAGGCATAAGCATCACCACCATCATTTACTATTGGTACAACTGCAGCAATTGTTTCTACATTGTTTACAACAGTTGGACAACCATATAAACCAGCAATTGCAGGGAATGGCGGCTTAATTCTTGGATTTCCACGCTTTCCTTCCAAACTCTCTAACAAGGCAGTTTCTTCCCCGCAGATATAAGCACCTGCGCCCACATGAACATAAAGGTCATAATTAAAGCCCGAACCTAAAATATTTTTTCCTAAGAATCCATTGGCATAAGCTTCTTCAATCGCCTTTTCTAGAATTGAAACGATATAAAAATACTCCCCTCTTATATAAATATATCCGGCTGTAGCACCAAGTGCAAAACCAGAGGTAATCATTCCTTCTACTAAAATATGTGGAATGCGCGACATTAAATACCTGTCTTTAAAAGTACCAGGTTCAGATTCGTCGGCATTGCATACTAAATAACGCGCAACGCCTTCTGGTTTTGCTAAAAAGCTCCATTTCATTCCAGTAGGAAAGCCGGCTCCACCTCTGCCTCTTAACCCAGATTTCTTAACCTCTTCTACCACCGTTTCAGGGCTCATGGTTTTAATGGCCTTTTCTACAGACTTATATCCACCATTTTGGCGGTATACATCGTATCCTTGAATACCAGGAATATGATCATTTGCTAATAATAACTTTCTTCCCATGGCTATTAATACTGGTCTATGTTAACGTTATCGAAATAAGTTTTGCGTTTGTTCTCGGTTTTGCAAGTAGCTAATATGGCATCCACTTTTTCATAGCTAAGATTCTCATGAAATTGTGCGCCAATCATCATCATGGGAGCTGTACCACAACTACCCAAACATTCTACCGTTTTTAAGGTAAACATACCGTCTGCGGTAGTTTCACCGTCCTTAATATTTAGTTTCTTCTCAATGTGCTCCACAATTTCATTTGCGCCTCTTAACCAACAACTGCTAGTGCGGCAAACTTCAATTAGGCATTTACCAACTGGTTTTAAGTTAAACATAGTATAAAAACTAGCCACTTCATAAACCTCTACAGGTTGCAATTTTAACGCAGCTGCAACGGCATTCATTGCTTCCGGACTTAACCACCCATCAAATTCGGCTTGGGCCAAATGCAAAACAGGTATTAAGGCCGATTTATGCTTTCCTTCCGGATATCTTGCCATCATCTTTTCGATAACAGCAAGTGATTCACTACTAAATTTCAACTCACTCATTGTTTTTCTTTATTCATTTTACTAAAAGCCCATGGTCTATGGTCTATGGACTATCGTCTATGGACTATGGACTATCGTCTATGGTCTATTACGAATCTAACTCTCCAGCAATTACATTCATACTACTCATGGTAACAATAGCATCACTTAAGGTTGAACCTTTAATCATTTCTGGGTAAGCTTGGTAGTAAATAAAACAAGGGCGTCTAAAGTGCAAACGATATGCAGCTCTGCCACCATCGCTTACTAAATAATAACCCAACTCTCCATTTCCACCTTCTACTGCATGGTAAACCTCGCCTACTGGAACATCAGCCTCTCCCATCACAATTTTAAAATGGTAAATTAAGGCTTCCATGTTATTGTAAACTTCTTCTTTTGGAGGCAAAAAGAAATCAGGAACATCGGCAAAGAATTTACCCTCAGGCAAATTTTCGAAAGCCTGTTTAACAATCTTTAAGCTTTCCCACATTTCTTGTTGGCGCACCATAAACCTATCGTAGGTATCGCCTTGTGTGCCCACTGGGATAATAAAATCAAAATCTTGGTAACTGCTGTAAGGGTTCATTACCCTAACATCATAATCTAAACCTGCTGCACGCAAATTTGGGCCTGTAAAGCCATAAGCCAAAGCTCTATCAACAGAAATAGGACCAGCACCAATGGTTCTGTCCATAAAGATTCTATTGCGTTCTAGAAGATTAGTAAATTCTGTTAAAGCCGCAGGAAATTCTTTGATAAACTCCTTTATTTTCTGAATACAAGCTGGGGAGAAATCTCTTTCTAAACCTCCTATTCTACCAATATTTGTAGTTAAGCGGGCTCCACAAATTTCTTCATAGATATCATAAATTTTTTCACGCCATTGAAAAACGTAGGTAAACCCTGTTAAGGCGCCAACGTCTACTCCTATTACAGAGTTACATATTAAATGGTCGGAAATTCTAGCCAACTCCATAATGATGATGCGCATATAATCTACGCGCTTAGGTGTTTCAACGCCCAAAAGTTTCTCCACCGTCATGTGCCATCCCATATTGTTAATGGGCGATGAGCAGTAATTGAGTCGGTCTGTTAACGGAGTTACCTGATAATAGGGGCGTTTTTCTGCTATTTTTTCAAATGCACGGTGAATATAGCCCACGGTTTGTTCGGCCTCTATTATAATCTCACCATCCATGGTAAGAATATTTTGGAAGATACCATGCGTGGCAGGATGTGTAGGCCCAAGGTTTAGTTGGGTATACTCCGATTTATAATCAAATTCTGTAAGTGTTTCTTCCATGTGTTACCTTCCAAAATAAGTATCGTCTTTATCTGTTCTAGTTTGATCTTCCAGCGGGTATTCTTTACGCATAGGGAAATAATCCATTTCATCTACGTTTAAAATGCGTTTCAAATTTGGATGTCCTTCGAAAACAATTCCATAAAAATCAAAGGTTTCTCTTTCTTGCCAATTTGCTGCTTCAAAAACCGAAGTTATGCTAGGGATAACGGGGCTTTCTGCTGGGGCAAAACACTTTAACCGAATGCGAATATTATTGGTAAAGCTATGCAAATGATAAACAGTACCCAGTTCTTTTCCTGTTTGATCCGGAAAATGAATGCCGCACACATCCGTTAAAAAATTCATTTGTATTGTGTTATGTGCTTTTAAGAAAGCCACAATATCTATAATCGCATGTGTTTCTACTACAAGGGTAAGCATGCCATAAGGCTCAGAAACCTCAAGTATTTCGTTAGGAAATTTGTCTTGAAGCTCTTTTAGTAGGTAATTGTTATTTACTTCGCTCATTATTGAATTCCGTAACTGGCCAGTAATGCTTTATATTCAGGAGAATTTCTACGACGCAAAGGTTCATTTTTAACCAATTCCTGAATTTTGGTAATACCATCTATAATTTGCTCTGGACGCGGAGGGCAGCCAGGCACATAAACGTCTACAGGAATTACTTTATCTATACCTTGCAAAACAGAGTAGGTATCAAAAATACCACCGCTAGAAGCACAAGCACCAACGGCAATTACCCAGCGGGGTTCTGCCATTTGCAGGTAAACTTGCTTTAATACCGGACCCATTTTTTTCGCGATAGTTCCCATCACCATTAGCAAATCTGCTTGGCGCGGAGAGAAAGAAATACGCTCTGAACCAAAACGTGCCAAGTCATAATTGGAAGCCATAGTAGCCATAAACTCAATACCGCAACAGCTTGTAGCAAAAGGCAGCGGCCATAAAGAATTAGCGCGCGCCAAACCAACTGCCTTTTCAAAATTGGTGGCAAAAAAACCTTGACCTTCAATACCGGCAGGGGCTTCTGTTAATTGTATAGTAGACATATTCTTTATTTTAAACGTTTATTCCCACTTAAGGGCACCTTTTTTCCAGATATAAACAAAACCCAAAAGGAGTGTTCCTACAAATAGCAACATCTCATAAAAACCAACTGCACCAAGAGCTCTAAAGTTTACTGCCCAAGGGTACATAAAAATAACTTCCACATCAAACATTACAAATAAAATGGCAGTTAAAAAATAACGAATTGAAAACGGCATACGCGCATTTCCTTCTCCTTCTATAC
>VEQB01000370.1 GCA_018883485.1 Bacteroidota bacterium | reverse complement strand
CCCCAGTCATATTTTCAAACGCTTCCAAAACCCTATTCTTACAACTATCCCTTGCCGCCAAACTCAAACTATCTCCGTTACCATTTAAACCAACAAGCATTACAAACGCATTACTTTTTGCCCAGCGGGCTAAACCACTTATTCCTGTGTTGGGCATGCCATCGTCTGTTGGGCGGGGTTCTATGGCGTTGTTGTAAACTTTTTGGTAGGCGAGGAAGATTGGGCCTAAAATACTATCAGGACTTTCTATCTTAATCCTTTTCCTGATTTCAAATATTGTTAATTGAAAATCATTTTGATTATGTTTATCAAAAATACTATATGGATGTCCATAAATTCCATTGGGAATAGTATATCGGTCTCTGAATAGTTCCTTAACTTTTGTTCCAGGCTGGGCCCCTAAAGAATTCATCAAAAATAACTTCAAAATGCATACAGAGTAAAAATAAAATTTCATAAGTATAAAATTATTTAATTAAAAAGTAGGAAAAGGAGTCAGAAATAGAATTAGAATTAATTAGCCCAAATGATTCGTTAAGAAAACAATTTCCAACTAAACTTTGGTTCCTATTATGATAATACTTAGTTACTTTATTATAAACCATATTTTTAATCAGTAGACTATCATAAAAAATGTTGCCATTTTTTGTTCCTATTCTGTTGTCAGTCGCATAAAAAAACAATGAACCAAAAACAATTTTAACCTGATCTGGGACGCCGTCAGAAGTTAATTTCATTTGCACCACCTCAAACTTCCCTTCCCCTTTTAAGGTAGCATATCTATTTCTTAGTTGTTGGTAATGGTAAAATTTATCGCCGCTGCCGCTTGGGTCGTAATCGCCCACCTCATACCACAAGGAGTCTGTGCCTATTTTAGCAAAAATGAGGGTATCGTTTTGGTTGCTTATATAGGTTAAGGTATCGAAAGCAGGATTAGTAAAGTAAGGGGTTTTATTAAGTTGCTCTTTAGTTAAGTAATAGTAGAAATGTTGGTCGGCTGGTTTGGTAGTGTTTTTGCGGCAAGTGGTAAATAATAAAACTATGGGTAGCAAATACAAAATAATTTTATAATTGGTTTTCATGTTAGATATTTTTATTTTAACAAATTTTACTCAATAATTTTGCAATTGCAAATTAATTTTGTGTTGTTTAAACACTTAATAGCCGTTTAAAGGGTAATTCTGAAATTACGTAATTCTTCCTAAAAAGCCTCTAAAACCCTGCTTTTACAAGTATCCCTTTGCACCATGCAACCCGGTTCTCGAGCCTGGTCGAGAGGCATTGTATTTCATTCCAAACAATCCTTCTATTTATTCGCAGCAACCCTACCATCGGTCATCCGTCACCCGTCCTCCACCAACCAACATCACAAACGCATTGTTTTTTGCCCATAAGGCTAAACAGCTAATGCCATGATTGGGCATGCCTTCGTCTATTGGACGACTTTCATTAGCTTTATTGTAAATAGTTACGTAGGCCTTGTAAATGTCGCCATTAGGTTTATCATTAAATATTCTTTTCCTAACTTCATTAATTGTTTTTTGAAAGGTCTCTCTGTGCCTATCAAACAAGTTGTAGGGATGGTTTTTTGTATGCCCATTCGGCTCATGCCTATTAGTCACTATTTCTTTTACTTTATGGCAATTTTGCGATTGGGAATTGGTAAATATCAGTATAAGAGTAAGGGTGAAAATGAGTTTCATAATTTTATTTTTGTTGCCAAAGCTGATTATTAAATCTAATTGCAAGAATTCCCTTATCCTTATTAAAATAGGTTTGAGGTAATATAGCATAACTTGGTTGATATGAAATCAAAACACTATCATACTTAATTTCATTTATCTCTATTTCTTGAAAAAAAAAAAAATTGGGATAGTTACCCTCCATTAGACTTAAATTAAATAAACTTGTTAGGTTATTCACCTCCAAAGCCAATATATCTCTATGGCCTTTTGTAAGACCTCCATATCTACCATCCAAATTTCTAAAAAGAATTGCTTTTATTCTCAACAAACTATCATTGCTCGAAATACATTTATACTCATAATATTGATAGGCATCAAAATCACTCTTGGGGCAGTTAATTGGATTTAAACCTTGGTTCAATTCCTTCCAATATCCACTATCTATGCCATTGAAGGTAAACTTAACTTTCTGGCCTGTTGCAGAGTCGGTGAGTTCCATGGTAAACCCTGGTTTTCCAAAAGGAACAAGTTCTTTATAATAAGGGTCAATGTTATAATAAAAAGTTTGCGAAGGTTCCTCGGAACAGCCCTTTTCGCGCTGGCATCCTGCATAAATAAGGCAAACTAAAATTAAAAAAGTAATTCTATAAATGGTTTTCATAAAAGTAAATAGGTAGATAGCTATTATTGGTATATCAAAGTTTACTTAATAATTCTGCAATTGCAAATCAACTTTGTTTTGTTTAAATAGTATATTAGACATTAAAGGGTAATTATGTAATGGCGCAATTCTTCCCAACAAGCTTCCAAAACCCTATACTTTCAAAATTCCTTGCTGTTAAACTTAGCGTGCATGCATTGCCATTTAAACCAATTAGCATTATAAATGCATTGCTTTTGCCCAGCGGGCTATGTTGCTTAAGGCTGGGTTGGGTATAGCATCGTTGGTGGGTAAAGATTATGAAAAGAAATTTCACCCTGTATACTTAACCTCTCGACCTTGCTCGAGGTCCGGATCCCTAGATGTTAACATAAGGGGTGAGAAAAAGAGGGCGCTGCGCGCCCTCTTTTTCTCACCCCTACCTTTTACGCGTTGAAACTCGTCC
>VEQB01000369.1 GCA_018883485.1 Bacteroidota bacterium | reverse complement strand
TTACTTGTTCTTCCTTTTTTGAAGCTCTAGGAATGGCATTTAGGTTTTCAAAATGTTGCCAAAGCGCTTGAGGTTCTAATTTATTTAAAATAGATTTCATGGTTGTTTAATTTTTTAAGAGTTTCAATATAGTGTTTTTTATAATTAAAAACTTCTTCCAATTCCCAATATCCAACGAAACTGAATATACTCTGGCGAGGCTGCTGTAGCAATGCTATTAATTGCGGGTACATCAAAGCGAATGGTAAGGGGTTTTGGATCGTCTAAGATGCCAAACTTCTTAATGGTTAGCGCAGCGCCAGCGCCTGCGCAAGCTACAACATTTGTGCTAAAGCTTTTTTGTGTTAATTGGTCTTTAAATACTAAAGTGCCTGCATCACCAAATAAGTATAAGTCGAGATGGAAATATTTACTTAAAGTTGCTGGTTTTAAATTAATATATTTATCAAAGTCTAATTCGGCATTAACAGCTACACCATTATTTCCTTTGTATAAAAATTGAGTGGGGTTGTTAGGGGAGGGTAAAAAATAGCCCGCAAATCCTCTTAGGTTCAAACCGCCACCCATTTGAAAGTGATTGTAATTGTTTGTAAAGTTAAACCAAGGCTCTGGAATTAAACCAGCGCTTCTTGCAAATTTGTTTTCAGCCATATCCTCTGGGTTAGCACCTGCAGCATAAATCATAGATTCGTTGGGTGCATTGTTACCGCCAACTGTGGCTGCAAAAAATCTGGTGCGTAATTCAAATTTATGTAAGGGATGACTTTGCGTTAAAGTAACTCCCATAGCCCCAAAATTTAGGTCGGAGAAGGGTAAGCCACCTCTTAGGTAAGCAGTTAATTTTGCATTTCCGTTCCAATAGTTAAAAGGTTTTTCCCATTCTATATTAAGGGTGTTTACCCATGCATTTAGGTTGGTAACTTGTGGCGTAATGATTGTATTTCCTTCACTAAACTGAGTTTGCATAGCCATGTAGTAAGGTTGAATTCTTCTACTAGATTTAGCATAAATGCGATAGGTGCTATTTTTATAAAGATTTTCTATTCCTATTCTATTTACCAATAATCCATCGAGCATGCGTGAATGGAAATGGATGTCGAGGAACTTGTAAATTCTATGCTTATAACTTAGGCTATAATGAATAGGATAAATGGTACTATACTTATTGTATTCTGTTTCGTTTCTATTGGTTAACAAGCCGGTATTATACCATATAGTAGCTTTAAATACATGTTTTAGATTCATGTAATTTCCATTTAGGTGCACGCCTGCTTTTATTCCGTCGTAGTTATTGTACCAAAGTTCTGGACGCATCTTTACAAGGTATTCATGGCGGTTTATTGGTGAAGCAATTTGGTGGTCGAAAGTAAATAGTGTTGGACAGCGGTAGCTATTATTTAGCAAGTTAATATCTGCCAATCTTTTGCTAGGGTCTATGATAATATTTGAAAGCTCACCTTTGAAAGGGATTAGGGTTGTATGGGTAGTGTTTAAAATGCCCCAACCTGTCCATTTTGCTAGTGTTGTAGCGTTTGTTGTTTTGTTGAACCAAGTATTTGGAAGTACATAATTTTGGATTTGAGAATCTTTGTTTATCACGGTGAAATCTAAAGGCATTTGCATTAAACCTTTTCGTAGGAAAGTAATGGCGAGAGTATCTTCATTTAGGCGTTTTATTTTCTTAATGCCATAGTCAATGGTTTTGGTACTTTCCATCCATTGGTCAAAGAACCAGTTAAGGTCTACATGGGTATATTGAATGATGCTATTTCTAAAATCTTCGAAATAGGGATGTGCCATTTTCCATTGGTTAAAGTAATGTTGCAGGGCCTTTAAGAATAATTCGTCGCCTAGTACATATTGCAAATTATAAAGCATGGTAGCAGTTTTGTAATATACATGTCCATACCCACCACCATGGTGCAAGGCTCCGTTAAAGTCGTCGCTATGGGTATTAAGTGGCATATCGTTGTTATTTATGGCATCCCTAATATAGCCTATCATTACTGTTTGATCCAAACTTGACATTGGTTTATAGTAGCGTGCTCTGTAACCTTTTCCCTTGCCGGCAGGTTTGGCTTCGCGAGTTAAGCGGCTCATGCTCCAGTGGGTAAGAAATTGCGTAAAGCCTTCGTCTAAACTTGCGCGATAGGTTTCGTTGTTGCCTACCATGCCAAAGAACCAGTTATGTCCAATTTCATGCGCAAATAAGCCGTAATAACCAGGGCTGCTGCCATTGTCTAATGTTAACATGGGGTATTCCATTCCATCTCTGGCATCGGCAACAATCATTTTAGGGTAAGCATAGGTTCCAAAGTCTTTGCTATAGGTTTGAATAATGAGTGCATTAAATTTGGCCGCATCTTGCCATCCACTTGCATGACTTTCTTGCACCAATGCAATGCAACGAACAATACGGTTATTATCGTTTGGCAATTTTAATTGCACTTCGCCAATGCGGTAAGTAGGAGAGGTGGTCCAAGCAAAATCGTGGGTATTAACTGAGCGGAAAATCCAAGTTTTGGTAGTACCATTTTTAGGAATTAAAGTAGTATCAGGTGCCGATTCCCATGGTTTTTTCTCAAAGTTTTTTAAATCTAATTTGGCTCTTAGTGCCGGTGGCAATACTTCTGTTTCGTTTTGTAATTCACCCGTGCCATCCATAATATAATTATTGGGCAAGGTCATTTCTACTTCATACTGACCAAAATCGCCATAAAACTCTTTGCCTAAATGTTGGTCGGTTTCCCAACCAAACTTTCTATCGTAAACGCAAATACGCGGATACCAATGTAC
>VEQB01000368.1 GCA_018883485.1 Bacteroidota bacterium | reverse complement strand
ATCTAGTTGTGTAGCCACATTCGTCTCAAATAGTCCATCTCTATCAATATCTGTTAAAGCGTTGCAATTATTGCACCATTGGTTAAAATTACCGCTAACATAAACACTATCAAAAGAGGTGGAAAGCTCATTCATATCTATCTTTAGCATTACCTGTTTAACACTGCTAGTAATAAATGAAGTTCCGTTTACTTTGGTTCCCGGAGAAAATCTCCTGGTATTAATGCCTGCATGCTGCACAAAATCGCCTATTAAATCTGGATTGCGCGTATAAGATTCATCTGGATTATTAGAGAGTGCATCTGAATTAAATCTTAACACCACATTAGCAGTTGCATTTCTTAACAAAATAACCTCTCCAGAATTATTCATACTCAAACCATCTACGCCGGTATCGGCTAAAACAATGGCTCCACCGAAAAGACCTCTAGGTATACCACCACCAAAAACCACTAATGCTCCACCAGCAGGAATACTAATTCCATTAGGAATAACATAATGCACTGTTATGGCATTTGTAGTAATTGAACTATCTGCTATTTGATAACCGCCAATATCAAAGGAAGTATTGCCTGTATTTACAAATTCTATAAACTCATCTTGGGCTTGACTATAAATGCTGTCTCCATTAGCATCTCCTAATAACCCAGAGTTAGAAGGATCATATAAAACCTCATTAATAATAAGTTGACCTGATGAGGAAGTCAACAAACAAATGGTAAATAATAACGAAAGGTAAATTCTACGCATGGTATTAAAATTAACTTGACCAAAATTAAACAACAATATCTTACATTTGGCATACCAATTAAATAATAATTAAAATACCAATTATGCCCTTACTTCTCAAAAAAATAGCAGATGAATATAGGCATTCTAAAGCCAATGCTGTTAAAACCGATAAGGAAAAAAAGTATATCCTTATTTACAAAATATTAGTAAAAATGATTATTAAGGTAGAGATACCAGAAAACACACTTCTGCCCCCAACACGCAAACTAGCAGAAGTATTGAGCGTTTCGAGAAGTACTATTTTAAGAGTTTATGATATACTTATCTTAGATGGTTTAATAATACCTACCCAAGGATCGGGATATCAAATAAAACCAAAAGAAAGAAAGGTTGAACCAAAGCAAGAATCTATTCATTCTTCCTATCCTAGTTTTTCAAAAATTGGCAAATCTTTTCTAAAGTTAGGCCCAAACCTAGTGGCTAATAGTGGGCAAGATTTAGCATTTAGTCCAGGCTTACCACCCTTAGATATTTTCCCTGTAAACCAATGGAAAAATCTATCAAACAAGTATTGGAAAGAAATTAAGTTTTCTAATCTTTCCTATTCTCCATCATCTGGTATGGACCGATTAAAAAATAATATTGCTAATTACCTTAAACTAACTAGAAACATTCATTGCGATCCAGTCCAAGTTATTATAGTTTCTGGTTCTTTGCAATCCATTTACTTACTAGGCTCTATTCTTTTAAACCCTAGAGACAAAGTAATTTTAGAAGACCCATCCTTTCCAAATGTTAGCGCAATTTTAACAGGGTTAATGGCAAACATAATAGGTGCTCCCTTGGATACAGAAGGCATAGATATAGCTTACTTAAATAAAAACCAAGTTAAGGCAAAGCTCATACATGTTACACCCTCTTGTCAGTACCCAATGGGAATAAAGATGAGTGAGGCAAGGCGAGAAGAATTGGTGGCATTTGCCTCAAAAAATAAATCCTTAATTATAGAAAATGATTATGAACACGAACTGCATAATTACCACAAGCCTTTGCCAGCTATCTACAGCTTAGACAAGGAAAGCAGAACCATTTATTTAGGAACATTTAACAGAATGTTGCACCCTTCATTGCGCATTGGCTACATGGTGGTTCCGCACCATTTAAAAGCGCCTTTAGAAATCATGCTCAAGCATTCTCATCGCTTTGTAGCACCGTCAATTCAATTCGTTTTAAACCAATTTATAGAGAAAAAATATTTACATAGCCATGTATTAAACCTAATTGAAACAGTTTCTGAAAGAGCCTCATTTTTCAAACAAAACTTTACTACCATTTTTAAAGACACACCCTTACAGCTCATAGAAAATGAAACCCTGAGTTTACAAACTTTAATACAACTAAATGAGGGAGTTAAAGATGAGGAAATATTCAAAATTTTGACTCAAAATAATATCAGTGCGCATTCGCTGCATAAATGCTATTTAACTCCTACTAACCAGCAAGGGCTCATTATGGGACACTGCTCTATTCCAAAGCCAATTATTAAAAACAAACTAAATCGGATGCGAAACATTTTAGACAATTGTATATTTGAACCATGATACAAAGAATTCAATCCGTTTTTCTACTTATGATGGTGGCCATAATAGCCACCCTTTGCGGCATCAACTTATTGCATTTTGTTTATGTTGAACCAGAAAATAAAACTACAGAATACGTGCTCAATCTTTTCTATTTTAACAAATTAGAAAATGGTGTTTTAATAGAAAGCAATCTTCAATACGGCCTTATTCTAATTAGCAGTATTGTTATTGGATTATGCATTTATGTGTTAATGGGTTATAAAAACAGAGTAAAGCAAATGCAATTTACACTCATCAATATGCTAGCCTTATTTTCTTTGTTAGCTACATTTTTTGTAAAGGCATATTTATTTGTTCCTAACTTTAGTAGCGAAAAATTGATGCTTCCCTCTATGATTGGAATCACACTTTTCATATTTCTTATTTACCTGAATATTAGGGTTTATTACCTAATTAAGAAAGATGAAGCGCTTGTAAAAAGCGCAGACAGATTG
>VEQB01000367.1 GCA_018883485.1 Bacteroidota bacterium | reverse complement strand
GAAATGGCTTTTGTGGTATCATCTATACAACCATCTACACTTGTTACCCGTAAACGTATGGTATAACTAGTATCAGTATTTAATTGATTATCCGGGAAACTTATGCTAGGCAAGCTTGCAGTTGTATCACTAAAAATCAATAACGAATTAAGAGGTGGAGCTAGACGTTTCCAGCCAAAATTAACAGTTCCTACCTTAAATAAACTTCCATTAGTGGGTATAAGTACTGTTTTTGAACAATACGTACTTGGTATACCAAAACTTGCTAATGGTTTTGGGTAGACCAATATTGTTTTGCTTATGGAATCTTTGCATCCAGAACCCCCAGCAGTAATGACTAACTTTAGAGTATACAAACTATCTATCGTATATGAATTATTAGTATAATTAATTGTTCCGCTAGAACTAGTAGATGTAAGTCCATTTCCAAAGTTCCAATTTAACGCAACACCTGTACTACTGGTGTTTGAATAGCTGATGGCAAATGGGGAACATCCTATTGAATCACTCACTAAAAAGCTTGCGCGAGGATTGCTAATGGTTCTAAACAAGCGGGTTAATGTATCTGGCTTGCAACCGTGAACATTAGTTGTTATTAGTCGGTAATAAATGGTATCATCTGGACTTGTGAGGCTATAACTTGGAATACTTGTTCCGATGCTAGTGCTTAAAACAGCAAATTGTTTATTTAAAATTTGCCAAGTATAAGTATCAACAGCATTTGGATATTGTTGCAATGCAATGGAACTGGCATTTAATACAAATGGGGCACAAGCAGAATAAAAGGGCGCTGTAAAATCTGATTTAGGAAATGGAAAAACTGTAGTGGAAGTTTGTGCAGTATCCTTACATCCCCATTTAGAAGTTGCAATTAATTGGATATTCCTAACACTATCTATTACACCTGTATTGGTATAAGTTTTTGTCTGATTTCTATTTGTATCTGATGGAAAGTTTGAAAACAACCAAACAAAACTCATACTACTTTGGGTTTCAGAATTTTTAGGATCAGAAGTATTTGTAAAGGTTACAGATAAAGGAGAGCAGCCAGAATTTACAGGTGCCAAAGAAATGCCTGCAAAAGGTTTGGGGTAAATTAGAATTGCATTTTTTGTTGTATCTGTACAAGAGAGAGTAGCATCATTTCTGGTTGCTGTTAATTTTATTTCATAATTAAGAGCCGTACTTGTTGTATTAACAGGAAATAGGATAGAAGGATTTACTGAACTAGGACTTGTAATTGTAACAGAACTACTTGGTGTAGTGCTCCATAAATAAGTACTTGTAACATTTGAAGTAAGATTTGAAATGGAATAATTGGCAGGCCCACAATTAACGGCACTGCCAGTTGAAAATTGAGCATTAGGTCTTCTTCTCAAAACAATGGGTTTACTCATTGAATCACTACAACCAAAATTAGTTATGCTAACTAATTTAAGTGTATAGGTTACATCTGTGGCTGTTTTATTTTCGGGGAAAGACCCTATTACATTTTGGTTCGTATAATTACTTAGAATTAAATTAGAATAGCCACTCGTATTTGTAACACTCCATAAATAACTGGCAATGCTTGCTAAAGAATTAGTAGTGGCATTAAGTGCAAAAGTATCTAAGGCACATTTCTGTGTAGGAATATTAAAATTGGTATTTGGTTTTGGGTTTACCGTTACAACTAATGTATCTGACCCATTGCAGCCGCTGCCTGCCGTAAAAGAATATATAAGAGAAAAACTTCCTGCACCAGCAACGCTTGGGTTAAATAATCCACTTGCGTTCACTCCACTACCACTCCATGTTCCACCTGTGTTTGGCGTAAAGCCAATTAATTGTATGCTGGGCGAGTTCTCACAAATCGAAAAATCTGCACCTGCATAAACTACGGGAGGAGCAATAATAGAAAGTACTACTGTATCTCTGTTTAGGCAACCATTAGAATTTGTAAAAGAATACACTAAGGTATAAGAGCCAAGGGGCATTTGACTCGGATTAATACTATCAAAAGAAACATAAGAGCCACTCCAAGTTCCGCCAGCTGGGGTTCCACCCAAAAAGTATTTGGCTTGGTTCGAACATTTTGAATAATCTAAACCCGCATTTACCGTTGGTAATGGATAAATAATACAGGTATCAATATTACTAGCTAAGGAATAAGCTCCTGCACATTGGCCACTACTAACCACTCTTCGAAAATAGCTCGTGGCAGATAATAAACCAGGAGCATAATCTATCAATGTATCAGCCAAGCCTAGGTTCAGCCATGAGCCTGAAATAAATTTTTGCCATTGATAACGGTAAAACCCATTGCCGCCAGTTGGCGTAGAACCATATATAATTGGTGAAAAAACTCCAATGCAAACTGCCGAATTTGGGGCAATTATGTTATTTGCAATGGCAGGTTGCACAATTATTTGAACAACATTTGAAACAAATTCACAAGTACCAGAATAGGTTATTCTTCTATACCAAATAGTACTTGTTAAACTTGGCGGTTGATAAAGCATTAGGGTAGCTCCAGGAATATCTGTATACGAAGTTCCATTGGTACTTTGTTGCCATTTATACGTGTAGGTGCCTGTGCCGCCAGTTGGAATAGCACTAGATAAAAGCAAGGGGGTTTGCCCAGAACAAATTGTTTGGTTTGAACCAATATTTGCCACCATGGGTTGATAAATAGTTAGTTTCAGTGTATCTAAATGAGGCGGACATTTACCATTTGCAACCGTCCATTCTAAAAAGTATACACCATTAAGCAGATTAGAAACGCTAGTTGTTGCTTGATTTTGATTGGCAATAAGGGGTGTAGTAGGCCCAGATAAAAAAC
>VEQB01000035.1 GCA_018883485.1 Bacteroidota bacterium | reverse complement strand
ATATTAGGCTGCTCCCAATAACTTATTAATAGTTGTAGTAAGTCGTTTTGAGAACCACTGGTATCTTGAAATTCATCTACTAATAAATATTGAAAACGTTCTTGATAGTTAGCTAATAATGCAGCATTTTCTTTAAATGCCTTAATTACCCAAAGTATCATATCGCTAAAGTCGTAGCGGTTATTTTTCTTTAAGATTTGCTGGTAGGTATCAAACAAAAGAATGGCGGCTTTAAGCAATTCCATTTTTCGTAATTCCTCATTTAGTTGATCTTCTTTAAGGTCGCCGGCATTAAAAACTACTCCATCTTTGCGTGTGTATTTTCGCTTGTATTGGTAATTTTCTCTATTAGGTAAATCATTACAATATTCTTCTGCTTTTTGTAACAGCCAATCCGGTTCCCAATCTTCTTTTTTCATAATTGAAAAGAGTTCGAGTAGGCGCGAAATTTCAAAATAAACTTCTCCAGTGTACCGTTTTAATAGATGATTTTTGGGTAAACCGTCTATCAATTCGCGCATCAATTGAATCTGCTCTAAATCACTAACAGGGTCTAAATTTCTATAGCCAAAAACATCTAGGTTCTCTTGAATAACAAGGTTGCAAAAAGAATGGAAGGTAGCTATTTGAACCCTGTAGGCATCTGGTCCAATAAAACTTAATAATCTCTTACGCATGGCAACTGTGCCTGCATCGGTATAGGTTAGTCAGAGAATGTTTTCTGCTAAGGTATCTGTGCTTAATAAGATATTGGCAATACGTGCCGCCAATATTTGGGTTTTGCCTGTACCTGGCCCTGCAAGCACCATTACAGGTCCTTCAATTTGCTTTACTGCAGCTTGTTGCTGTAGGTTTAAGGCTTCAAAAATGTGTTGAAATTGTGCTGTATAATTTTTACCCGACATGGGTTCAAATTACAATTTTAAAATTAGATTTTTACTAACAATACTACTGCATGGGCTACAATGCCCTCTTTACGTCCAATAAAACCTAATGTTTCGTTGGTAGTTGCCTTTATAGAAATATCTTCAAGAGTTATTTCACAAACTTCTGCTATTTGCTCCCTCATGGCAGTAGCATGAGGCATAATTTTAGGGCTTTCACATACCACGGTGCTGTCAATATTCCCAATTTTATAGCCTTTTTCTTTAATGAGTGAAATGCATTTAGCAAGTATTAATTTGCTATCAATGCCTTTATTTTCTGCATTGGTATCTGGGAAATGCATGCCAATATCGCCCAAAGCCAAAGCTCCTAGCATGGCATCGCTTATGGCATGCAATAATACATCTGCATCACTATGGCCCAAGATACCTTTTATAGCAGGTATTTTTACCCCTCCTAACCAAAAATCTCTACCTTCTACCAATTGGTGTACATCAAACCCAAATCCTATTTTCATCTTATTCTGTTACAGAATTATTTTTATCTTCCTCATTTTGTGTAGTAAAGGCATCGAGGTCGAATAGCATAGAAAAACGAATAGTTCTTTCTAATGGATTGCGTTGCTCTATGGGCACTAAGTAAGATAAATCTAGACCAAAAACATTGAACCTAAAACCAGCTCCAAAAGTGATGTATTTGCGGTTACCTTTATTAGGTGCTTCGTAAAAGAATCCTGTTCTTAGCGCAAATTGTTTGTCGTACCAATACTCTATACCTCCAGAAATATTTATTTCTTGTAGCTCCTCTTTAAAGCCTCCTGGTGCATCATAAAAAGATTGAATCATTCCTTGTATAACAGGAACATTAGGGTCCATCCCTTCTTCAATTACTAATTCACCATCTCTTACGATAAATGTTCCTGAGCTATCTACTGCATAAACTGGATTTGATGGCACCAAGAGTTTGTTGAAATCTAAAGCAAGAGCAATGGTATTGTATTTATCAATTTCGAGTTGTGTGTAACCACCAACGCGCAAATTTATTGGAATAAAGTTTTCATTTTGTTTAGAAGTGTAACTAATTTTTGAACCAATGTTGGTGATGGCTGTACCTATTCCGTAATTGAGGTTGTATTTTTTACCTTCAATTTTAATTTTGGTTTTGTTAGTATAATAGCTTGTAATATCACCTGCAAAAGCATTTCCAGCTTGCACTGGAGTTTGAGATTGGTTAAAAGCTCCAGCCAAATCAGAGCGAATATATCTAAAAGCAATCCCTAAAGAAAAGTGTTCAGATAGTTTGGAAGCGTAACCTAAGTCAATCGCAAATTCATTGGGAGTGTAAGTTCCAGTACTATTGCCAAATTGGTCTGTAAATTGAATATTACCCATAGAAAAATAGCGTAAAGAACCTGCAATGGCCGAGCGATCATTTATTTTAGAATAGCCAGTAAGGTAGGTCAACGAGATATCGGGTACTAGGCTTCTTAACCAAGGAGTATAAGACAAACCTACTGATCCTTTTTTTTCATTAAATGGAAGTTTAGCAACATTCCAATGCAGGGCATATGGGTCGTTAGGGAGAGCTACCCCCGCATCTCCCATTCCGCCACCTCTGGCTTCTGGGGTTATCATTAAAAATGGTACTGCGGTGGTTATGGTATTTTGACGGCCGTCTAATTGAGAATTTGAGCCTGCAATTTGTGCTTGTAAAGCGCTCGTATAAAATCCGCTCATTAGAGCAGATAACAATACTTGTTTTATATAATTTTTCATGTTCGCGATTCGTGGCAAAAATAAGGAAGGGATTAACTTTATCAATTTAATTTAAAATGAACAATTTTTGAATATTTTCTGCTATTGGTTGACCCTCAGTTTTTAGTTTTACTTTATAAATATAGGCACCGTTGGCCAATTTGTCTCCATATTCATCTTTCCCATCCCAAGTAAAGGCATCAAAATGGGTTCCAGATGCAATATCATCATAACGCATGGTTTTAACAAGTTTACCCGTAATGGTAAAAACTTGAAGTAAGACTTGTATTTGGCCCCCACGCTGGTTGTGGTCGAAATGGAAAGTAGTAAAAGTAGAAAAAGGATTTGGGTAGTTAAGTAAATTAGCCATGGCAGGTTTGTCATCGCTTTTTACTTCAAAGTCCAAACTCGCTTCCGATGGATTATTATAGGTATCAAAGGCTTTAAATCGTAAGGTATGTTTGCCAGCAGGTAAATCTTTTAACTCATAACTTACCTCACCACTTTGGTAAGAGTTTAGAGTTGCTTGGTAAAAATCATTTACAATAGTGCTTTGCGATAAGTTTTCGTTAAGCACAAAACTTAAATCTCTACCAATTCCATTTCCAGTTGTATTGATGCCGTTTTCATCAAAAAGTCTAACTATCAATTTAGAATTTTTACTGGTTAAACCACCATTCACAAATTTTTCATCATTTAAGAATAACTTAATTTCTGGGCCTTTAACATCTTGAGCCAAATTAGCTCCAGTACCTCCTATAAGAATGGTGTTAGAAAAGCCATTGGCATCTGTTATGTTGTCTGTACTGTAGTAACTTATTTTCCCTTTACCAAACTGGTAAGCGATATCTTTAGGTACCAAAAAGCTAAAAGTAAAATCGCCATTGATTACACTGGCCTTGCCTCTATACAAAACACTATTTTGCATTACAAAGGGAATTTTATAGTTATCTGGTGCATTGTTCCCAAGTGTTTCATAGTTGGTAAATTTATCATATACCACTGGATATATTATTCCATTAAACGTACTTAACTTGACTCCGTTTTTGCCTTGAACTTCTCCTTTAATATCAAATTTTTCTAAAGCTTTTAAGGTATCATTAAAATTAGCTATGGGCGTGCCATTTATCTGTGTGGTTTTAGCTTCAAAATTTGGGTAAGCTAATTTTATAAATGGGTCGCCCAACAATACAAAGTTCCTTGTGTTTTTATCCGAATAATCATTTTTGGTTTCTCTAATAATATCACCAAGTCTTGGTGGGTTAAGCTGGGATGCAGAATCAAATCCTACGTGGCGGTAAAAAGCATTATTAAGTGCTAAGTTCTGACCACTATACACTAATCTAACAGTGGTAAATAAGGCAATACCTCCACCAATTGGGTTTAACAACACTAGTTCACCTGCCGAGAATCTTCCCGGATCATCAAACCTGCTAAACTCGCAAGTAGCAGTTAAAAACATAGGTAGTTTAACCCCTTTTTCTTTCAAGCCGTTTGTCCATTTATTAACGTCATCAATGCCCATTACGCGCTCAGCAGTAAGTCCTACCTCTCCACCATGGCCAGTATAATTAAAGATTAAACATCCATTTTCAATACTATTATTAATAGCTTTTTGTGCTTCAGGATAGCGGGCTCCCCCTGCTGTGCTCTCTAATTGGTAAGCATCTAAATAAATTTTTTCAACGTTGTATTCAGGGTACTTATTTAAAATATTGTTGGCTATTGCATCAGCTTGATTGATATGTAAACCACCATCGCCATCATCCGCCATAAACACTACTTTATTTCTCCAATTGCCAAAAGCTTCTGCACTGGTATATGAAATTATTTTATTTACTAAATCTGTAGCTTCTTGATTATTGGTTACAATCAATCGGCCAAGACCAATATCTAAAGTTTCATCATTGTCTAATCCTATATCCCATCTTCCTTCATTGTCTTCCAGAAATCCTAGAAAATCATCGCTACAATAGGAGATGGTAGGGGAGAACGACTCTAAGCTTTCGAAGGTTGGAACAAAGTTGGTGTTAGGATTTTGCCTGTATTTGTAATCATAGGAAGCTCTTCCAAAAAGCAAAGCGTATTTGGGTGCACTTGCTGCAGAGCCAGCTCTATTGTAAAACATGCGAAGAAAATCTCTTATGGCACAAAGGTCTTGCGCCCCACCCGAAAATTCATTGTAAATGTCTTGCGTGTTTACCACCGTAATTGTTAAACCTTGCGTTTTTTTATGGTGTTCTGCCAATCTTTTTGCTTCAGTTAAGAAGCTTGGGTGCGAAATAATAAATCCATCTGGAATTGCCAATGCATGCAAGTTTTGATTGGCAATAGTTTGCCAGCCATTTATTTGAAGAAAATTACTTCCGTCATACACTGCAAATGTTTTTAGACTGTCGGTTTCACAATTAAAGGAATAGCTATTATCACTAAACGAGCCTTCTATTTGAACAGGTTGTAAAGGTGCAGTTACATCTAAAACATTTAAGGTTCGGTTCGAAGCTATTTGATAACGAGCAGTTTTTCCTGCGCCGATTCTTTCCCCATCTTTAAAAATAAAATTTCCATTGTTATTGCGCAATTCTGCTTTGGCTTGAACCTCAATAAAATCAAGCCAACCAACGCTGCCAGCAGCAGGCTTATTGTAACTGTAGTTTAAAGTGAAGTTGGCAGAAGGGGCTATAAAATTAGTTGTGTTTACCACCAATCCGCAGGTATAAGGAGCTTCATAGCCAGGTTGCACAATGCCACAATTTTGTGTAAGAAGTGCACTGCCGTTTACGTTTACGCTGAAGGTGCTAGTAAAAAAAGATCTAGCAGTAACAGAGGAGCGAAGTCTTACCGTTGATCCATTCACTAAATTTGGGATGCTAACGTTAAAAGATTGTTGGGTTACTTTATCAAACTCTTCGCCTAACCATATTTTACCAGATTTAGTTAGGTTTACTTTTTCATTATTGTATAAATACAAATGGGTATATGTGCTTATAGTAGTATCTGTGCTGCTGGGTCCATTTCTTTTTGTAATGCGTTTGCCGGCATTATTGGCTACGGTTAAAAAGTAATAGGTAGTATCGCTATATAAATTTGATTTGTAATTGTAAATTTTTGTGATTGGATTAAAATCCCATTGGTTAATTTGAGATTCTCCATAAAAGGCAATGAAATCTCCAGGGTTAAATTTTCCGTCTGTTTCGCCTTGAACCAAAATTGCCATTTCTTGCAAATCGTCAATTCTGGTTTTGCTGTTTTCCTGCGGCAACATCCCGGCCCCAGTGCCATATAATTTTAAATTTCTGGGGTCAATTTGGTCTGTATTAATCCCCATATTTCTTAGCAAGGCAAAGTCAATTCTATAAATTCCATTTTGAGTAACCGCAATTTTTATCCAATTTCCATTAGCTAAAACAGAATTAGCTGCGTTTACAGGTTTTTTATAAAGTGGTTTAATTGAGGCGCTATTTGCCCCTGATTGGGCTAGAGCAGGCAAGGCAATGGCTCCCAATATTAATAGCGAGACATTGATTATTAAATAATTAACAAATACTTTAGTGCGCCTAGGATTTATAATCACAGTAAAAAATATTATCTTCAAATTCACGTTTATTTGCAACATTAACGAAAACAAATTAAAGCAAATTGTGCGAAGGAGTATTAACATTTAAAAACAATTCATATTATTGCATTTCTGTGCATATTGTAAAAAAGTACCATACACTCTAAATGAATAAGGTTAGGACCTTTTTGATAAGGATACATATTTTATTAATTTTTACACTCTCATTGTATGAGGTGGCAAAGGCTCAAGACCCTCAGTTTTCGCAGTTTTATGCCAATCCTTTGTATGTAAATCCAGCCTTTGCAGGGAGCTCTAAAGTGGGTAGATTTGTATTAAATACCCGCACACAATGGCCAAGTATTTCTGGTTCTTTTACCACAGGTGCCATTAGCTACGACGAACATTTTAATAATATCAATGGAGGAATTGGGGTTCAAGCGGTTTTTGATGAGCAAGGGGTGGGAACGCTTAGAACAATTAGCATGAATTTTATTTATGCCTACGAAATTCCAGTTAGCAGAAATTTTACTTTAAGAACTGCGGTTCAAGCAGGTTTTTTTCAAAAATCTATAGATTTTTCTAAATTAAATTGGTTCGACCAAATAGTAAGAACACAAGGTTTTATTAATCCTACCTTAGAGCCGCCAGGCACAGCCTCTATCATAAGCCCTAATTTTGGGGCAGGTATAATTGGGTATTCAAAAAACTTTTACATGGGTTTTGCAGCGCATAATTTATTCGAACCTCCCCAAAAATTTTATGCTGGGGCTTCAAACCCAGTGCCTCGCAGGTATACTGCTAACCTCGGTTTAGTTGTGCCAATTATTGAAGACCGTTCTAATAAACGTACCATTAACTTATATCCTAACGTAATTATGATGTCTCAACGTCAGTTTAATCAAGTGAATTTAGGCATGTATTTAAGCAGAGGGCCATGGGTTGCTGGGGTTTACTACCGTCAAAATACCGTAAATGCAGATTCGTATATTTTGGTCGCTGGTGTAAGAACAGGTAAAATTAAAGTAGGTTATTCTTATGATGGAACTGTAAGTGAAGCGCGCACTGGGGCAGTTAACTCCCACGAAATTTCTATGGCCTTCGAAATAAAAAAGCGCAATCCTAGGGTTAAAGTTAGAAAAGTTACTTGTCCAGATTTTTAATTCTGATATTTTTTATTAAGTTGCACATACTTACTTAGATTGAACGACAAAGTGAAACTAACCATGTTATACCGAACTCACCTGAAGAAAGTTTTTTTCATTGTTGCAGTATTGTGCTGCTTCACCTTTGATTTAATTGCGCAAGACCCTCAACTTAGTCAGTATTATGCCTCTCCTCTTTATACTAATCCCGCTATGGCTGGGGCGGCAAGGAAGATTAGAGTTACCATGAATGCCCGCGATCAATACACCGCATTGTCTAATAACTACCGAACGGCCGTAATTGGTGCAGATGCTTATGTGGCTAAAGTTAAAAGTGGTTTTGGCGTGCTAGCCATGTATGATGTGGCAGGTGATGGTTTTTTAAATACAACAAGCGTTAGTGGTGTCTATTCTTATAATTTAGAGATTAATAGAGAATGGGCTTTCAATGCAGCTATTCAAGGGGGCATTTTACAAAGACGTTACGATTTTAGTAAATTGGTTTTTGGAGATATGATAGACCCTGCCCGAGGCCCAGTTTTGCCAACAGCAGAAAATAGAGGCACAGAGCAAATTGCTGTACCTAATTTTGGAGTTGGCGGTTTATTATACAATAGCAGAGTGTTTTTTGGTGCAGCGGTGCATAACATTACCGAGCCTAATATGTCATTCTATTCGCCAGATAAAGATGATCCTGCCCTTCAATTACCACGAAAATATACCTTTCACGGAGGAGCCAATATTTATCTAAATAAAACAAGATACGAAGAGAACCGCGTAATTTTATCTCCAAATTTGTTGTTCATGCAGCAACGTAATTTCTACCAGATGAACCTTGGTTTCTATATCAAGCAAAAAGCCCTAACACTAGGTGCTTGGTATCGTCAAACCTCAAGCAATGGAGATGCAGCTATTTTTTTAATTGGCTTTAGATTGCCAAGTATTAAAATAGGATATAGTTATGATGCCATCATTTCTGGTGCAAAAACCGCAACTGTTGGGTCTCACGAGATTTCTCTCGGGTTTGAGATTAAAACTAAAAACAGAAGCGGCACGCGCTACAATAAGCGATTAGTTTGTCCAGAACTTTAAATTTTAAAGAAAAAAACGTGTTGATAACATTTTTTGTAAAATATTTCGTTAGTTTTGAAAATTCCAATAGTTAGCTAATTATGAAAGGTATTTCTAAATTTTTGCTTTTTGCTTCCATTGCCTCGGGTATCTTAACAGGTACTTCATGCAATAAGGCCGGTAAATCCAGCACCACTGGGTGGAAGTACAACGATTCCAAGTGGGGTGGTTTTGAAAAACATAAGTTCAAAGAGCAGGAAACTGGTCCTGGACTTATCTTCGTTGAAGGTGGTACTTTTACCATGGGTCAAGCTGAAACAGACCTTACCTACGACCATAACAACATGAAACGACGCATTTCTGTGAGTAGTTTCTATATGGACGAAACAGAAGTAACCAACTTTCACTACTTAGAATATTTGCATTGGTTAATGCGTCAGTATTCTGATAATCCAGTTGTTTTTACGAAAGCTTTGCCAGATACTTTGGTTTGGCGCGATAAACTATCTTACAATGAACCTTACGTATTGTATTACTTGCGCCATCCTGCCTACAGAGATTACCCTGTAGTGGGCGTTAGTTGGGTTCAAGCAGCAGAATACTGCAAATGGCGCACAGACCGTGTAAACGAAATGATAATGGTGCGTGAAGGATTTGTTAACCTAGATATCCAAAAACAAACAGGGGATCAAAACTTTAATACAGAAGCGTATTTATTAGGTTTATATACCCCTTCTGTAAAAAAAGAATTACGCGATTATTCTCCAGGTGGAAAACAACGCCAAGTTAGAATGGAAGATGGTATTTTATTACCTAGTTATCGCCTACCTACGGAGTCTGAATGGGAATATGCCGCAAATGCATACAAAACAGCTGGATATAATGAGAACGTAGATGTAAAGCGCATCTATCCTTGGAATGGCTTAACCATGCGTAGATCTGATACAGAAAAAACTCGCGGTCGTATGTATGCTAACTATACACGTGGACGTGGAGACGGAGCGGGTGTTGCAGGGAACCTAAATGATGGTGCTATTTATACCACCATTGTTAAAGATAAAACTTATTTACCTAACGACCTTGGTTTATACCACATGGCAGGTAATGTAAGTGAATGGACAAACGACGTTTATCGTCCATTATCTTTAGAAGATATGACTGGCTTCAATCCATACCGTGGAAATAACTATAAAAAGATTCAGACAGACGCTGATGGTTATATCTCTGAAAAAGATAGTTTAGGTCGTTTAATCTATATCGATGTTACAGAAGAGGACAATGCCAAACGCAGAAATTATAAGCGTGCAGACAACATTGGATTCAAAGATGAATTGCAATATCCAGATATAGAAATGAAGTATGAGTATGGCGTTACTTCTTTGATTGATAATGCAGCTCGCGTATACAAAGGTGGTTCATGGGCAGATAGAGCTTACTTTATGGTGCCAGGAACACGCAGGTATTTAGACCAAGATCAAGCAACTGCTACCATTGGGTTCCGTTGTGTAATGGATCGCGTAGGTTCTATGACTAAAGGAAAGAAATAATATTCTAAAAATTTTTATAGAAAGCAGCCTCTTTTTAGGGGCTGTTTTTTTTTGCTCTTTTTGAACCAATTATCTAATTACAGTTACTGTTCCATGTAAGTCTTGCCATTCTGTTTCAACAGTCTTTTTGGTTCTGATAATATAAAAATAAACGCCTTCTGGCACTTGATAATTGTCTTGGTTCAACCCATTCCATCTAAAATAACTTACCTTATCTTCAAAAACCAATTGGCCCCAACGGTTATAAATCCAAACCTCTGCATCTTGGCATTGGCCAATGGCGCCGCCAATTCTAAAGTCGTCATTTAGCCCATCTCCATTTGGAGTAAATACATTAGGAATATCTAGTTTGGAAAGAGAATCTGGCAAGGCTACAAAGCCAATGGCAGTATCTGCACAATTGGTTCCAAATTCAACAATGAGCATAATGGTGTCGCCATAAAATTCTGGAGCGATATATTTTTCTGGATTTTCAGCATAAGAAGTATCTCCACCTGGGAATTGCCAAAAGAAGTTAAAGGTTCCAGGTGTTTCATTTTTGAACCTAAAGATAGAATTACAGGTATCTGCCTCCCAAGAAAAGGCTGCATTTTCTATTCTAAAGTCAAATTTAAGGGCGGCATTGCTGCAGCGTGGACTTATATTAACTGGCGCATAAACATTACTTGGGTAAGTTTTAAGGTCGGAGAAAGGACTACCACCATTAGGGCAACTGGCGCACATGCTTTGGTAAACCACACCTTTTTTATCAAACCTACTGGTGCCGCCATCCACGTGGTCGCCAGAATTATCAGGATTATCTCCACCTAAATAGGTAGCATACAATAATCCATCAGCCTCTTTATTGAGCAACATCAGGTAAAAATCACTACCATCTGTTTTTGTTTGAAAGGCGTCTGGTGTAACGGTTAGGCCTGCGGTAGAAGAATTACTGCCATCAATTTTTGTAGCGGTTTTTCCGCCCCAAGAGCTAACATAAATGCGCTTACAATCGTCAACCAAAAAGGCGTTTATGGTTAAATCTATTTGGTTTCTTCCCGAGCCAAACACGGTTGACCAACGCTTTGCGGTAAGGTCTTGATTGAGGGATGAAATAAATTGGTGTGAGTTAGGGTTATTAAATTTCCCTGCACTTACGGGGATGGTACCTCTACTTTGGCCCACCACATAAATGATATCGTCTGCATCATTTTCTAGGGAAATAATTTGGTCGTATTGGTTAGTTCCATAAAAAGTAGCATCTATAATATTAGCGCCAGTATTGGCTAGGGAAACTATAATGCCATCGCAGGAGCCACCACCATAAGTGCTTTGAAAAGCGTTTGGCTTCATAGGGAAATCTGCACTGTTGGTGCCACCACAAAGTAAAATATGGTTTAAATTAGAAAAATCTATACTATAAAAAGCATCTACCCCGGAGCCTCCTAGGTAGGTGCTCCAGCTAAGTGAAGAAAGGTTAGGCGTAAACTTAACAATGGCGCCGTCTTGAAACCCTTTGAGTGTGTCTTGGTAGGCATTAAGCGTGGTAGGGAAATTTGTAGATTGAGTAAAACTACTTATGTAAATATTATTGCTATCATCGCTAATGATATCGCCGCGGTAGCTATCTCCAAAAAAGTAATTGGTAATACCATTGTTGTTAATACCATCATTGGCATTGCCACCTAAATAGGTTGAGGCCAATAAGGCGCCAGAAGCAGAGAACTTACTCACAATAATATCGTGCCGGCCATTGTGTGAAGTATCGAAGGCATTTGCAGTTACAGGGAAGTTTGAAGAATAGGTATTGCCAAGGATCAATAGGTTATTACTTTTATCAATAACTAAACTATGCGGAATTTCATTGTTGCCTCCGCCAAGATAAGTAGCATAAAGTAAGGTTAACCCATCGCTGCTATATTTGGAATAGGTAATATCACAAGGGAATTGGGATAAACCAAGCTCACCTTCAGAAATGCCACCACCTGCATAGTTTAATTGGAATGCGCCTGCCGTAACAGGATATTTGCCATTAGGAATATCTGTAGCATTGGTAGTGATTCCTGCGGCATAGAGCGTTCCATTTTCGCCATAAGTGGCTGTGCAGCCAAAGTTATCTGCGGTGGCGCCAGAATAGGTGAGAAAAACAATCTTGGGGTCTATAATTAAACTGTATTTTGGATTATAATTAACAGATGGTAAAAAGCTAATAATATTGCCTTTAAGTTGGTACTCTATTTGAACCGAGTGTTGCACCCCATTGATATATTGCCAGGCGATTGGCCTAGATTCTTTAATGGTTTCCATTGTGGTGTGACTTATTAGCACGGGTTTAGGCTTTCAATTTTGAGCCGCCTGGCTGCGGCGCCCGCGATAAAATTGGGAGTTCATATTTTCTCATCTTCTTCCAGAGAAAATGAACGCTACTGAACAAAAACAAGAAACCATTGCCGATATCCAAGATTCTGAACTCACAGAGGATATTTTCAATGAAATGGAAGAACCCAAAGA
>VEQB01000366.1 GCA_018883485.1 Bacteroidota bacterium | reverse complement strand
GTTGTAAGAATAGGGTTTTGGTAGCGTTTGAAAATATGACTGGGGAAATACCAAACGAAGACAAAAAGAATTTGCTTCTTGCAGCCCAATTAGCTTTAATACCCTTAGAACCGCTTTATTTTACTGCATCAATAGCGGCAACCATTGCCTATGAACAACAGGTTAAAGAGTTGTATAAATTTTATACTAGATCACATATATTATGGCTAGAAGCCTACGATCTTTTGAAAGCAAGTGCAGTATTACCTGAATTAAACAGCATAAAATATTACAACAATTATGCATCTGATGCCAATATAGATTGGTATAGCCCAAGAAATAAACTTCGTTACCAAACCAGAAATTTATATAAGCAAAGTAAAGGCCTTTTTGGCATGGCAACGCATCGTTGGGGTTGGAAGAAAAATCATGGAATTGCCTGTGCATCAGCACTTTTACTTTCTACTCAGGTCTTAAATGATGCTGGTGTTGAGAATGATTTTCAACCAATTTCAAATACTGGTTTTCTAAATTTTAAAATAGATTTAACACTACCCCATCCCAATTATAGCCCTGTAAATTGGAACAATTTTGCAAAAGAAGCTTTAAGAGAAAACTTGTTTGAGGGCAAACATTGGTTGCCTGTTCCAGATAATCCTGTGGCACCATTAAATACTCAAAAAGATTCCTATAGTCCTTATTCAGAAGGTCCCGTTTACAGCACTTATGGTCTTGGAGACTGCGGAATACCTGCTATGCGTGCACAGCAGAATTTTTATCCTGCCAACTCTGAAGAGCCTCTTTTAAAAAAGAACGAGATAATAAATATTTTTCGTTGGCTGGATGAAATGAGTGTTGGCGCAAATGATATACCAACTTATGATGGTTCTAGGGCCGAAAACAAAAGCTGGCTATTAGCACTCACTAATGATAGGACTATGTTTAGAGGTACACCCGGAGACTTTAAAGATGAATTTGCTGATTTAATTGCTATTGTGGGTGGTAACAATATTCCCTTGAATACTCAGCCAAGAGCAGATTTTAATAATGACTTAGCTGAGGTGGGTAACATTATAGTTAAAAGAAATACAGAACAAGGTAATTATTATTTTCACATGTTGGCAGAAGAAGGTGTTGAAGTAGATAAAAAATCAGGTTTGTTTGGTACGGGCGGCACGCACGAAGAACCAGATTTGGGCGGGTTTTTTATATGGGCTGGAAACGACCAATATAGTATGAAACAGTTGGGGGTAGACCCTCCAAGCTTGGGTTGGAGCGAACACAAATCTACCAATAAGTATTACATGCACAATGTAATTGAAATTGATAATGGTATAGAACGAAAGGATAGAGAATATAAAAATCCCAATAACCCAGAAATAAAAGAGGTAGGATCAAATAATAAAGAATTTACCCTAACCTATGATTATACAGATAAGGATCATAACCTAATAAGCCAGGCAATTAAAAGAAATGTGAACGAAATGGATAATGAGGGACAAGTTTATTATTTTATTGCAGACCATATTGATGTAACTAATATTGGAACTGATTATCAAGGAACCACTCTTATTTTCAATGGAAATGGAAGATTTAATCACAATAACTCATTTAATATTTACGGAAACTTAAATGTATGGACAGGCGAATGTAATAGCACAGGAAATAATTGGAAAATAGCATCTCATCACTGTGCTTTGTTAGGTGGTCATCATCCTACCGAAGCCTACTCTAATTTTTTTGAAAGTGATTCGGAAAACGGCACACGTGCAAGTGCAATAACAGGAGGGAGTTTAACTCGACTAGAGTTTTTCCAACCTAAAAAGAAGAAAACCATTTTTCACTCAGTTTATTTCCCACAAAAATGCATAGATTCATTACCAAGGGTATTTGAAATGGATACGTTCGATAATAAATTGGTAACTGGAATTAAATTTATAAACAGAGTGGATACTGTTCTATTATCATCGAAAATTAACGGTAAAGTATTGCCAAGCTTTGTTAAAGATACTGTAGTTCATTTTTACCTAACAAAATGGGAAGCCTTGCAAATAGATTCCATTATAAACCCATTGGGTATGGCGAGTGTGCAAGAGAAAAAACTACTATTCAATGCAAGAAAAATTTTCCTTGAGTATCACACGCTTGATTTTATGTTAAAGCGCTTTGGTTATTGCCCGCCTTCTTACGCTCATATACGCAGGTACTTTGCCAAAGATTCAAAACTGTTAAACTTAGACGATACTCTGTTTTATTCTCCAATAAGTATAGATTTTGATTTTATTATTACAGGCAAAGAAAGATACACCTGCCAAATATCAACCAAAGAAACGGTTAGCACATTAGATACCATAAAAATTAAACTACCAGAAGTAGGTAGAGGCATAGATATGGTTGCCCTCATAGCCAATACCAAAGATACTTTGCATGGCAGATACGATTCTTTACATAATTATATTTACTTAGCCCTAAAACCCGGTAATTATGCCATAGACATAAAACCCTCAAACCCCTGCCTCGACTGCTATTTCCCACCCATTGGAACCAACTTCGACACCTTGTTCTTAGCCGATGATGGAAACCCGCATACCCTCGGAAATTCTAAAAAGATAAATGCCAACCACGGTAATTTAAGTATTTTAAACTCAACCAAAGTAAACATGTGTGCAGGGGTAATTTTGCACAATAAAGATTCATTGATTATTGAAGGCCCAGCGCAAAAAGAAAAAAAAGGAGGTAGCTCTTGCGCAGGAATAGATTCTTTAATTAAAGGTAGTGATAATAGTATGCTCATTGTTTCTCCTTATGCTGCCTTGGTATTAGACGCAGGCAGCCACACCTATAT
>VEQB01000365.1 GCA_018883485.1 Bacteroidota bacterium | reverse complement strand
GACCTATATCATAGAATTAGTGTAATTCTAATCCATGTTCCCTCTTTAAACGAGAGAAGAGACGATATTCCTTTGTTGGCAGAGAAATTTGTGAAAGAAGTTTGTGAAGACGGCGGTTTACCAAAAAAATCTTTCCTTCCTCAGGCCTTGGAAGAATTTAAAAAGTTAAACTTCTCTGGAAACATTAGAGAGTTAAGAAACATTGTGGAACGCTTGGTTATTTTGGGTCAGACTAGAATTACACTTGAAGACATTCAAAAATTTGCGAATCCTATTAACGCTAGGGATGAGGAAAAATCTGTTTATGAAAGATATAGCACCTTGCAGGAATTCAAAGAATACGTAGAGCGGATTTTTATTGAGGAAAAGCTAAAGAAAAATGGCTGGAATGTAGCTAAAACCGCAGCTGAAATTGATATTCAAAGAAGTCACTTATACAATAAAATTGAAAAATACAGTTTGAAACGCGGTGAAGGTTTGGACTAATTTTCAAACTCAATAACAATGCCAGCGCCTTGTCGTAAACCAAGTAGCTGCGAGCTTTTGCCTCTGTACATTGCTATTTCTAAGTATCCATTTTCATTAAAAAGCATGAGCTCATCTCCCTCATCGTTTTCGTGGTAATGGGTACTTATTTTTTTGATGGTATGTTTGCGCTTGTAAAAAACTGTAAAATTTCTTCCTGCCCTTACCTTTTCAAAAATATCTTTACTAATATTGGTTATCGCGTTTTGGTATCCATCAATTAATAAAACAGTTCCATTAATGCCATTTTCTTCAATAGTTGGTTGCAGACTCTTTTTAATCCCTTTAATTGAACTTGAAACTGCAAAACCATCAAAACTTTTTTGTTCTAAATATCTTTGTAAAACCAATGGAAAAACATTTTTCTCTGGAAATAAATCATTCTGCTTATAAAAGCTTTCCTGAATACGAAAAACCTGCGAAGGTAATTCGTCGAAAAGTAAACTAAAAATGCCGTTATCTGCACCTACAAAAAATTGGCTACTATACTCCACAATTAATAATTGTTTGTGCAGGGAAAAGCTAGTATCTACGCAAATAAAGTGCCATGTACCATCTGGAAAGTTAGCATACACCTGTTTCAAGAAAAAGGCAGCTGCGGTTACATCAAAAGGTTCAATATGATGACATAAATCTATCACATTGGCAGAAGGGAGTAACGTTGCAATTTTCCCCTTTAACGCAGCAGTATATTGACTACTATGGCCATAATCAGAAATTAAGGTAACAACAGAGTTCAATTCTTTTTATATTTTCGTACAAATTAACAACAAGCAAACATCATTTGAACACAAAAGAAATTCTTATTGAAGATATTAACCCAGTAGAAGCGCTTGGGGCTAATAATTTAAACTTAAATATTCTTCTCAAACATTTCCCCAAACTGAAAGTAATTTCTAGAGGAAATCTACTGAACCTAAGCGGAACCAAGGCTGATATAGAATTATTTGAAGAAAAGTTTGATCTAATGGTTCGGCACATTGTAAGATTTGGCAGCATTTCATTAATCCAATTAGAGGGTATATTGGCTGGTTCGGTTCAAACAGAAAAAGAAAAAAACGCACCTACCCAAACAGAACAAGGAGATGTAATTTTATATGGCAACAACGCAAAAGTAATTAGAGCAAAAACGCCTAACCAAAGAAAAATGGTTGAGTTAATGCAATCTAAAGATATATTGTTTGCCATTGGGCCCGCTGGAACCGGCAAAACCTATACCGCCGTTGCCTTGGCGGTAAAAGCACTAAAAAACAAAGAGATAAAGCGCATTATTTTAGCCCGCCCAGCAGTTGAAGCAGGAGAAAATCTAGGCTTTTTACCAGGCGACTTAAAAGAAAAAATAGATCCTTATTTACGCCCTTTGTACGATGCCTTAGACGATATGATACCGGCAGATAAATTAAAATCTTATATAGAAACGCGCGTTATAGAAATTGCACCAATGGCCTTTATGCGCGGCAGAACCCTAGATAATGCGTATGTTATTTTGGATGAAGCCCAAAATGCTACCGATCTTCAATTGAAAATGTTCTTAACTAGAATGGGGCCTAATGCTAAATTTATAATTACGGGTGATTTAACGCAAATAGATTTACCTAAAAAAAGCATGAGTGGTTTGGTAAAGGCGGTTAAAATTTTAGAAGGAATTGATGGGATTTCGTTTGCCTATCTAACCTTTGAAGATGTGGTTAGACACAAATTGGTTAGGGAGATAATTAAGGCATACGATAAGAGTGCAGATAATTTAATGGAGCAAAGCAAATACCAGCCAAATTCATGAAACAAAGAAGTACCCTATTTATTGTTTTAAACCAAGTGCAAGAGAGTGCTATTTCTGCCCTAGAAGCCCTAAAGGCAAATAGAGTTAGAACATTTCTCTCTACCTTAGGTATTACTATTGGTATTTTTTGCATAATCATGGTTTTAAGTATTGTAGATTCTTTAGAAAAAAATCTACAAAACAGCGTAGAAAGTTTAGGGAAAGATGTGGTAATTATAGAAAAATGGCCATGGGAATTTGGTGCCGATTATAAATGGTGGAAGTATATGAATAGGCCTAATCCTACCCTAGAGGAATTGGCAAAATTGGAGGAACAAATTACGCAGAGTAAGGGCATGTCATTAAATATTGATTTAAGCGCTGTAACCGTAAAATATAAACAAAATAATGCTGAAAATGCCTCTGGAATTGCCGTAAGCTATGGCTACAGAGAAGTGAGAGATTTTGAAATTAAAGATGGTAGATACTTTACAGAAAATGAGTCGAGAACTGGAGAACAAGTTGCCATTATTGGTTATGAAG
>VEQB01000034.1 GCA_018883485.1 Bacteroidota bacterium | reverse complement strand
ACCCACGATTAAATTGAAACATAATTTTAAGACAGTATAATGAAGAAATTAGCACTAGCAATATTTGGTTTGACAGTATTCTTCTCTGGTTGCAAATCAAGCAAAAAAAGCAGCGTAAATTTTATTCCTGATAATCTAACGGAGAAGTTTTATTGGAGCCCAGCCGAAATAAGCGGTAGACACTTTGACAAGGCCGCAATGTATCTTCCAATTAGTTTCGACACGGTATCTGAAATACACTACTCCCAGTTCGACCTTGGTTCTGACGCAACTATTTTATATCAAAATAATTTAAAAAGCATTACGGAATATAATTATTTAAAATTGGACTCTCTATCTGATGCAAATACAGAAAGACCTTTGTTTATGATTAAAAGTGTGGAATTGAATATCGGAAAAATAAATTTTGGTAAACGGAATGTGTTAGGTTTTTACAATTATGGTGAGCCAATCGCACGAAAAAAGAATGCATCAGTTTCAGAAAATAGTTTAGGAACTATTGGAGCAGATATTGTCCAAAATAAACTTTTGGTTATAAATTTCCCTAATCAAACAATAAGTTTTTTCGATAGCACCAACAGTACTTTGGAAAAGTATTTTTCTTTTATAAAATGTAAAATAGAAAATAATAGAATTATGGTTCCGATTATGGTTAATGGAAAAACTCATTACTTTATGTATGATACTGGCTCAAGCTTATTTCCAATGATGACTTCTTTTAATAATTGGAAAGAAATTACAACGCAAAAAATCAATGACACTTTAAGTGTTACAAATTTTGGTAACCCTGTTATAATGGTTGGTTCAAACTCTTCAAAAGAAATTAATATTGGAATGAATTCATTGGCTGATTTCGATGTTTACTATGCAAAAGATAATAATTTTGACAAAATGTTTGAGCAATTGAAATGTGACGGGATTATTGGAAACGCATTTTTCTTTAACAAGACAATTTGTATTGACTTTAAAACAAAAAGATTTGGAATTGCAAAATAAAGCACGAACCGCTAACAGCACCTACAAGAAATTGGCGGTTCAGTGGTTAAATGAAGCTTTGTGCTTCGTATCAAGTTCAGTGCTGGCAGACAGTTTTGTGCTTCGAAATCGCCAACTTCTTGTAGCTGCAAAACGTTAGCGGAAACCCGTGGGCGACCGTGCAACTTCAAACTTTTGTGCAAGAAACGACCGACAGAAAAAAGCCAGCGAAGCTGATTGGCTATCCTTCGTAAAAGCAAAAGAGAAGCAAAGCCACCCACAAGGCAACGCAATTTTGCTTCACATTTGCTTTTACCCAACGCACAAACATGACCTTAAAATATTACCTTTGTTTCAATGAAAAAAACGATACAAAATTCATTTGCCGACTATAAAAATGATGCATCCAACTGGATAACACTTGCTGGTGGCGAGTATTACCCCGACATTTTGAAAGATGCTTGTTTGCTTTACAAACCTGTTTTGGTTTTATTCGGACAACTTGTAAAATCCTCTGAATCATCATCTCGACTTTTTCTTGGAATCGCTGAAGTATCTGAACCTTGGATGAGAGTTCAACTGCTTAGAGTTTTTAAGCGATATGTTTGTCCTGTGCTTCCAGTTGAGATGACAAAAAGAAAAACAAAAGCTGCCGCTTTTGAAAAAGAATTTAGCACCAAGTTCAGACCAATCAACGAAGTTCAAAAAGCATTTAGTAGCCGACCGCTTAGAGACGAGGTAATTTGTGCTTTACTTTGGGAGTATAAAGACAGAGGCAAAAAAGGATACGATTTAACGGAAAGATTTTTTGAATTATTCCGCAGCAACTTTCAAGGGCTTCAAATTATTGGACCCGAAAGAGCAGGCAGAGATATTTTGATGAAAGAAGTTTTTGATAAATACCCTAATCCAACACGACCAATTGACTTTGTAATTAAGGACAAAAATAAAATTCTTGCAATCGGCTTAGCACGATACGACTCTGACCGAGGCGGAGCACAAGAGGACGACAGAACTGGTGGTTATTCAAATTGTGCCAACGAATTTCTTCGCTACGCAAAGAAAAGTAAAATTGACACCAAACTAATTTTCGTAAACGATGGGCCAGGACTTTTACTTGGTTCAATGTGGAATGACTATTCAACTTTAGAAAAAAGTTGGGACGGAAAAATTATGGTTTTAACTCTGCGAATGGTAACAGAGAGAATTACCAAAGAATGGTTAAACTCAAAATTGTAACAAAATGGCAACAGGAATCCCAAAAACAAAATGGAATGGAGAGTTGCAGACAAGCAACTCCGACAATGAGCAGTTTACATATCATCCTATTTGGGAGAATGGTAATTCTGCAAACCGCTTGTATTTTGGCGACAATATTTCAGTGATGAAAGATTTGTTGAAAGACAAATCAGTGAAAGGAAAAATTCGCCTCATATACATTGACCCACCTTACGCAACGAACAGCGTTTTCCAAACGAGAAAACAAAAAGATGCTTACACAGATTTGCTGACAGGCGAACATTACATTGATTTCATGCGTGAACGACTTTTGCTAATGAAAGAACTATTAGCAACTGACGGTTCTATCTATGTTCATCTTGACAACAAAATGGTTTTCCATGTAAAGGTTTTAATGGACGAAATTTTTGGTGCTGCAAATTTCCGCAGCATGATTACGAGAAAGAAATGCAAGTCAAAAAACTTTACAAAAAATTCCTTCGGAAATATTTCTGATTACATTTTGTTTTATTCCAAAACTGCTAACGCAGTTTGGAATAAACAATTTAATGAGTGGACGGACGAAAAGGTTTTAATGGAGTTCCCCTTCATTGAAGAAGAAACAGGCAGACGACACAAACGAGTTCCTATTCATGCACCCGGAACACGAAACGGAACAACAGGGAAAATGTGGAGAGGAATGATGCCACCAGACGGTAAACACTGGCAATTCACTCCCGACAAGTTAGACGAATTTGACCGTAAAGGAGAAATTTATTGGAGTAAAAACGGAAATCCAAGACGCAAAGTTTATTTAGACGAAAGCAGCGGCATTGCTTTACAAGACATTTGGCTTGACTATCTTGACGTAAATAATCAGAACACTCAAACCACAGGTTATCCGACAGAAAAAAATATTGAAATGTTGAAGCGAATTATTCTTGCTTCTTCAAACATAGGTGATTTAGTTATGGACTGCTTTGCAGGTTCAGGAACTACTTTGGTTGCAGCAGACGAACTGCATCGTAACTGGATTGGCGTTGACATCGGCAGCGAATCAATGAATGTAATTCTAAATCGTTTCCAAAATGGAACTCAAACTTTAGACGACCACATCAATGATGAAAAGCCAAAAACTAAATCAACTAAAGTTGATTTGTTTTCTGACCAAAAGGAAGAAGAACAAGAGCCTCGACCAAAGCAATTATCAAAAGTGCAACAACATTTGATTACTGACTTTTCAATTTTAGCAAACGGAAACTATTCGGGAACAGAGTTTCAATTGCCAACGCATTTGCACTCACATTTTGCTTTGCCCAACGCAAAGGCAAATGCAGCAAAGCAAAAAGAGAGTGCAAGCAAACGCACAGCGACAGTGCATGACTGACTGCAAACTTGAACCGACACCGCTTCGTGGAGAAGTTCGGGCATCCGCTAACAGCTAGAGTTTCGTGGTGGCCGCAGGCCAAGCCATGAAACTCCGGTTGAACGAAACCGGTTATGCGCACTAAAATAAGTGTTATGGATTTTTCGTGATGGTTTTTTTTGGGTTAATAGGCATTGCGTTAACGAGCGTTTAATATTTTTTGCTGAATAGCGATGGTTTTGAACTAAACCTCTCGCAAAAAAGCATAGCTTCCCCCACCCATAAATTTAAGATTTATAGGGAATAGAAGTTTGGCTATCGCCCATGTAATAGTGTAAGCTCCCCATTTTAGCAACAATTCAAAAATAGAATTATTTTTCAAAGTAATATTTCCCCCCTTTTTTTAAAAGTTTTTCTGCTAACCCCTGCCTTCGCCTAGGGTCAGCCATTATGCCGCATTGAAAATAATTTGGAACTTTCAAAACCAATACTTACCTTTGGCGTTAGTATTTGTTTAATCATTAAAAAATGACTATCTCGTTTGGTAACAAGGAAACAGAAAAAATATGGAATGGGGAAAGAGTGAAAGGGCTCCCAATGGAAATTCAGGATATTGGCAGAAGGAAATTAAGGATGTTAAACAATTCTATGAATATTGCCGATTTAAGAATTCCTCCATCAAATCGACTTGAAAAATTAGTTGGTAATTTTTCTGGCTTTTATAGCATTTGAATTAACGACCAATGGAGAATCATTTTTCAATGGAAAAATTCAAATATTTACGAGGTTAAAATATTAGATAATCACTAAAATGAAAAAGTTAAAAAACATCCATCCAGGTGAGATTCTCTTAGAAGAATTTCTCAAGCCTTTATCTATTTCGCAATACCAATTAGCAAAGGACTTGGGTATTCCACAAACAAGAGTTTCGCAAATAATTAAAGGAAATCGCAGGATTACAGCAGATACTGCATTAAGAGTGTCAAGATATTTTGGGAATTCAGCTAAATTTTGGTTAGGACTGCAAGACGACTTCGATTTGGAAGAGGAAAAAGGATCAATTGAAGAACTCTTAAAAACAATTCCCAAAGCGCAAATCAACGCAGCATAACAGCGCACATAAGATATTTTGGTTACGGATAAATATTCTACTTTAGTTGTGCAGTTCTTGTGAACACATTTGCGATACTAAATCCAAAACATTGTATGTCCGGCAGCCGTCAGAATGTCTAGAAACTCCAATGTATCTGTGGCATAATTTGCACTAAATGTTAGTATTGCCAAGAGCTCTGATTTAATTGGAGGTGCCTTGGTTGCAGGTTACTCATTCAATCATTTTTAAGCCACCCCATTTTTTCAAAAAATAATCTCAACTGCTTTTCAAGCCTTCGCCATATCGCCTAAAAATACCCTATTTTTGAGTTACAAAACCAAGTTTTTAGACAGACTGCCGTTATAAGCAAATTAATACTTAAATATATGAGTCAGATTTCAGGGTATAACACCCCTCTTCATCAGGAGGTAATTTCAGATTTTGTTTATCACATTCGTAGATATTTGCAAAGCAGAGGATTGCACTACGAATTTAAGGTAGCCCCAGAGGTGGTTTTAAAAAATGAGAATCTAAAAGAAGGATATATAATTCCGGATGTTGTAGTTAAAAAGAGAGAGAGTTCATGGAACCAACCAGAGATGATTATAGAAGTAACTAGAAATAGAAGTTGGAATTCAGATATTAAAAAAGTAAGAAAAGCACTTAAAGAAGTTCGCTCGTTAAAAGAGGTGTTTGTTTTTAATATTGAGGAAATAGAATGCTGGAGAATCATCAAGCCAGACTTCGATGAGGAAGATGGTAATTCTTTTTCCACTGTTCTGAAGTTTGACTTAAAAAATTGCCTCAGAGGTTAATCTGCATATAAAAGCTAGAATTTCGTGGTGGCCGCAGGCCAAGCCATGAATTGAAAATCATCGATTTCCTATAAAAATAATTAAACTTAGGACAAAATTCAAAACCAATCCTCAATTATTTAACTACTAGATTGGTAAATCCATGATGAATAAATACATTTGCCACCAATCGAGAAAAGACCCTTTAAGAATGTAGTATAGGCTACATGAAGGGATAATTATAGTTGTAAATCCCACAAATTCTTTGGGTCATGGTGCCTCGGAAAGGTAAGGTTTAAAACCCTTTGCGAGAACCGATTAAAAGGAAATTTAGGAAATGCAATACTTTGATGAGTTATTTTTAGGAGTTAATGATGAACAAAATTTACCGAACAGACATTGATGGACTTAGAGCAATTGCCATAATTCCAGTTATTCTTTTTCACTTAGGATATTTATCGAATGGGTACCTTGGGGTTGATGTTTTTTTTGTAATAAGTGGTTATTTGATTACAGGCCTTGTTTATAATGAAGTTGAGGAAAATAAATTTTCTGTGCTTAAATTTTATGAAAGAAGGGTAAGACGCATTTTTCCATTAGTTTTATTTACAACTTTAATAGCCTTTGTATTAGGATTGATATTTATGTTGCCCGATGACTTGGAAAACCTATGCCAATCAGTTTTCGCTTCTAATTTTTCATCCAACAATATCCTGATGAAAATTACAAGCGCAGATTATTGGGCTGTTAAAAATGATTACAAGCCTTTAATGCATACTTGGAGTTTGGGTGTTGAGGAGCAGTTTTATTTGCTTTATCCAATGATATTTTTCTTTTTTAAAGGAGATAACAAAAAGTTTATACTCCCATTATTGGTATTTTTAACAATATTGTCTTTAGCTGCATTTTTACAATCAACTGATATATCTGCTAAGTTTTATTTTCTTCAATACAGATTTTTTGAGTTATCAATTGGCGGAATATGTGCACTATATTTTAGCAAAAGTAACTTTTCAATTAAGTACTCAAAAAGTCATTATGTTTTATATATTCTTTTATCTGTTTTGGTTTTCATATTGTTTTTTCATTCAATAAACAGCAATGATATTAAAATTTTAATAACCACAATGGTAACAGCAGGTATTTTAGTATTGGGCGGCTTACACTTTGAAAACAATTCCCTGTACAGATTTTTAATTTCAAATAAGCTATTTGTATACATTGGCAAAATTAGTTTTAGCCTATATATGTGGCATCAAATTGTGTTTGCTTTTTCTCGTTACTTTTTATTGGATGAGATTACAGTATCTTATGCAATAGGCCTATCATTGGTTGTTTTTATATTATCAATATTTACCTATGTAACCATTGAAAATCCTTTTCGTAATAGAAAAATAGTGGCGACAAAGCCACTACTAATAATTGTTAGTTTTTCATTCATAATTATTACCAGCGCTTCATTATATGTTTATATGGTTGGTGGCAGCATAAAGGATGTTCCCGAGTTAGGAATAAATAAATCAAACAGACCAACACAGTTTAACTTTTTTAATAGCTCAAGTAATATCAACATTAACTACAACGAAGACATCAAAAATTTAAAAAAACCATTTTCTGATAATAAACTAGGAATTGCTGGAAAACCGCATAAAATTAAAGTGTTCGTTATTGGAGATAGTTTTGGTCGTGACGTGGCAAATATTCTTTTGGAATCTACTTTTAAAGATACTATTGAGTTGAGATATTCTGATTATTGGTCTATAACTGATGATGAATTAAAAAGTATGTTTAACATTGCTGATTTCATTTTCTTTGGAAGCGATTATCCTACTAAAGAACAAATTACAAAATATAATATTGATATGAATAAAGTGTGCATTTTTGGCACAAAGGATTTTGGAAACAGCAATGGAATTCATTTTAACAGAAAAATAGGAGATTACTCGAAATATAGGACTACACTCAAAACTGGAGTTTTAGAAAAGAATCAGAAATTTAAAAAGGAATGGGGAGACAAATATATTGACCTAATTGGCTTAATTGCCGACCCCACAGGTAAGGTCTTAGTTTTTACGCCTGAGGGTAAATTTATAAGTCAGGACACTTTACACCTTACAAAATTTGGAGCAATTTATTTTGCACAACTTTTAGACTCAAGACTTAGGGAAATAATGAAATTTAAATAATATTTCAGCACCTCATATTCTATAAGCGAGAAGTAATTACTCGTTAAAGCATACGGTGTAAATTAGAGTTCCAAAATGGAAAGGCCATTATAAATTTATTTACTTACCAGCAATTTTAGAACGACACAATAAAATTATATATTTGAATTAAATTAAAACGACAATGAATAAGCAAATTTACACAGCATTAAATGGATAAGTTTTTGAGATGAGAAAAATATATTTATTGCTACTGCTTTTCTTAATAAGTATATGTGGCTTTGCGCAAAGCAGGCATATTTCAACTACAACTAAAAAAATTGTTTTTACAAGAGATGGAGGTGTATGTCAATGCTGTGGAAGCCCCAATAGATTAGAATATGATCACATAACGCCATTTTCTTGCGGCGGTACCAGCAATGTTTTAAATATTCAGTTGCTTTTTATGAGCTGTAATCGCAGCAAATCGAATAGTTGTTATTGTAAAATTCATAATAAAAGAATAGGCATAAATTGTTGCGATGGTAAAACTACTAAAAAGACAGCATCAACCACTTCGCAACAATGCTTCGGAACCACAAAAAAAGGATCAAGATGCAAGAATAAAACAACCAAACCAAACGGTAGGTGCCATTTACATCAATAATTAATAAATAACAAAATGAATAAGAATTTACTATTCGCAGCAGATACAAATACAGAAGAGGTAATTATTTCAGATTCTCCAAAAGGAAGTAATAAAGTAAATTTTATTGAGCGGATTGGGCGCAACGACAGTGAAATGCTCTACAATGCTGTGGTAACCTTAAGTAGCATTACTAAAGCAACAAATTTTGATGTTACCATTTTTAAAGCAATGGATAAAGTTTGCCAAATGATATATGCTAAACACAAGGAAAACTTGTAGTTTTTTCAGAAGAAAACCCATTAGATCGATAAAACAAAAGTATAACAACCTAAGATCTTTTTTTGTATTATCGAGTTGCAATATTTTATGGTAAAGGCTAAGAAACTCATCTGTTTTTTGTTTGTTGAGTTCATCTTACAACTTTCAGCCTTTAGTGCCCTTTAAGCCCGCCATTTTATTTTTCTCATACAACTGTCCCACAAAGGTCTTTAGGTGTGCTATAAAATCATCTGAACCCAAAACCGTAATTTCATCTAGAAAGCCAAGTACAAAACGTGTAACTGGCTTAAGATTGTTTACCTCTAGCGTTAATCGGTAGGTTTTGTTTTTATTATCTAACTTTATATAAGGGATAACCATAGGATATTCTTGTTTTAAGATTACAAAGGCCCTGAGGCTTAACAACAAATCCACCTTTAATTTTTGGTCATCCAAGTTTACAAATCCAAAGGGATCAGGGTGCTCAAAACGGTGCGCGTGTAAATACTCAAAATTTTTATCTGTAACCATTACAGAACCTATCCTTTCAATGGTAAAAAACTTGTTTTTCTTGCTTGCTATTTCGTAAGCACAAAGCATTTGGTAATTATTGGTAAACTTGATAGGTTCAATAATTCTATTGCTAATATTATTAGAATTGGCAGAAAAATATTTTTGCAATTCAACCTGCTTTTTTTTCGCTATGGCTTCGTTTAGTTGAGCCACCAGTTTGCTATTATTGGCATTAATAATATGATTAGCCTCTAGATCTATTTCCGATTTAATAAAAATTTTCTTTAAAATTCCATCCTTAAGCGCACTGTTTTTGGCAGTGCTTAACAATAGCTCTTTAATCAGCGTTGCCTCTTCCAGGGTAAAGTATTCATCGGCTCCATCATCATCAATAGAAATAGAATATTTATTGTTTTTATCTTTTTTTATATCGAACCCAATTTCGGCCATTAAATCAATATACCTATAAACTGACCGCTCAGTAATATCTAGCATCATTGCAAGGGTACGGGTAGATTTAGCGGGGGCTTTTTTTAACAATGAAATGAGTTTAAATACCCTCAGTATTTTGTGTTGGTTTAACATAGGCAAAAAATGTTACGACAAATAAGGACATTAATATTTTAAGTGCCAAAGCATTGACCCAAGTTGACAAAAATATGTTGTGTCTTTGTATAAATTTTCAACATGAAATAGAATTGCTGCATTCTTGATTTAATTATCACATTTATTCAGTTTTGGCACCGCTTTACCTATTAAATAAAATACCCCAGACCTATCAAATTCAATAAAAACAATTAATCAAGCAAAACATGTAAAAAATCATTCTGTTATGAGTAGTTGAATTGCTAAGCATTTTTGCTTTTTAATAAGACAGAATTTCAATACATAATGGAGATAAAATTATCAGTAATATCATTGAAATGATTGAAAATTAATATAATACAAATGCGTTGGCAAAAATTATACTTAGTCTATAGGTAGAATCTCTTTTTAAGAAATTAAATTAAAGGTATTGACCCAAGTTGACAAAAAAATATTGTCACTTTGTTGTTAATTTTCTAAGCACTTGAAAAAACTATTTCTGTTCCTTTCTGTAATTGCTATCTCAAGAATAGGATTCTCTCAAAAGGTAGCATCTCTCTGCAATAACCCTATTTACTTGGTATCTGCCTAATTACAGCATATTCATAAATGTTCTACTCCCCAAACAAATGGTTTTCTTGCCTTATTAGCACATGCTTAATCTTTGCTATGTTTACCATTAAGGTAAATGCGCAAACAATATCCAATGTCAGGATTTCTCCAAACACAACCCATTTATGCCCTGCTACTGCTTATACCGTTTTATTTGATACCGCCGGAACAAGCGGGTCAACTTTTGAAGTGCAATTGTCCTCTTCTACAGGTATATTTTCTGCGCCTACTGCAACTAACACAGGGACATCAAATTCTTTAACAATTAATGTGCCTTCTGGAGCAACTTTGTCAAACACTTATGCAATCAGGGTAATTAGAACAATTCCCTCCATCATAATTTCCAGTGATACGCTAAAAAATTTATCAGTTACACGTCCAACTTCTGCCTTTACATTTACAAATAATAATACTTGTGCAGGTACCAATATAGTTTTTACAAATGGCTCAACAGGTGTTGCACCACTGTCTTATAATTGGACGTTTGGAGCGATTTCTTCAGGTGCGCCAGCAAGTTCTAGTGCTCAAAATCCTAGTGTTAGTTTTAATCCTGTAGTTGGTGGAGGTTCTGTAAGTTATAGCACAACACTAATTACAACTGATGGGTATGGTTGCGTAGGATCTACTACTAATAGCATTATTGTAAAGCAATTACCGGACCCCTCATTAATAAATTTCACCTCGACACCTTTTATCAATTGCTCAGGACTTACTTTTTTTATTACCATTGATAATACTGCATCAACAACTTCAACAAATACGAACTATAATATCAATTATGTAAATGGAGTAATCAGAAATTTTGGTAGTTCATTTATCACTGATACTTTAACGTATTCTAGTTTTGGTTATTTTAACCTTAAAAATACAGTAACTAATACAAATGGTTGTAACAAAGATACCACCTATTCAGTTTTTAATGGTTATTTTCCACCTGGTTCTATAGTTAATCCTGGTTTAGGTATTGGCTGTATTCCATTTTCATTCAATATCCCATTTGATTCATTAGTTAATTTAAATCCAATTGGAACTTATTATACACTCTCATTTTCTGATGGTAGGCCAGATACCTCGTTTTATCATCCCCCACCAGCGTTCATTCCCCACACCATAAATAAAGGGTCTTGTGGATTTACAGGTTCAAATGGTTTGACAATGTTTCCAAATAGTTTCCAGGTAAATTGTGTGGTTACAAATCCATGTGGAACCAATGGATCAGTTATAGTTCCTATAAGGACGAAATCTAAGCCAACAGCCTTATTTAATCTTAATAACAATACAATTTGTTTTGGGACTAATATAACTGCTACTGATGTTTCAATAAAAGGGAAATACTTAAGTGGTAATCCAATTGGAACAACATGTGATTCAATTGCTACAAGAAGATGGTTTATTTCAGGGCCCTCTTATGCAATAATTTCAGGAACTTTGGGAACTACATTTTCTCCATCTGGCCAAGGGAGTCAGACCCTTGTAATTCAACCAAATTCTACAGGTATTTATACTATAAAACTAATAATTAGGAATTTGTCAGGTTGTGGAGATGATTCTATCACAAAAACAATTTGTGTTCAACCCATCCCTATCCCTAATTTTAGTCTGCTACAAAACCCAAGTAATGGATGCAAAAACAATACGGTAAGTATTACCAATACTTCAAATACTTTGCTTAGTTGTTCAACACCTGTATATACCTGGACGATAAAAGATAGCACTACCTCCGCTGTTCTTACTCCTGGCGCTAGGTTTACCTATACCTCGGGTACCAATGCCAATAGTGCAAATCCGGTGCTGCTATTTTCTCAAAAAGGTAGGTATGTTATTCGACTTACTATTAGTAATACTTGCCCGGGAAATTATTTTAAAGACACACTCATTATTATAAAAGATATTCCGGTTGTTGGTTTGCCTCCAGATATAATTTATTGCGATTCGCAAACCATAAATTATGGTGCAACTTATGACAGTAGCTTTAGCGCAATTACACAATATAATTGGAGCATCAGCCAAACTCCCGGACCTCAAACAGGTTTTAGTTTTGTTAGTGGAAGTAATACTAGCCGCAACCCAAGAATCCGCTTCACCAATTTTACCACGGCACCCATTAGTTATCGCATTATATTAACTGCCACAAACGAATGTGGTATTTCTTTACCTGATACACAAAACATCATTATTAACCCTAAACCAATTGTAACAGCTACATCTAGCGTAGATAGTTTTTGTTCTGGCGGCACAACATCCATAACCTTATCTAATAATTTAGTGGGTGGAGCCTATTATTGGCGTGCTATCCCTAGT
>VEQB01000364.1 GCA_018883485.1 Bacteroidota bacterium | reverse complement strand
GCTCACTAGCTATTGTAACAAATAAGGCCCAATAACCCGTTGCGAAACCAATTCCAAAACACATCCATTTATAATACATAACCCCAACATGGTTATTAAAAAGATAAATAAGCATTAAGGAAAATGATAGTCCTAGGTAAATAAAAACAACCTTCTTTCTACTTCGGAGCCATTGACTTAGCAAGCCGCTGGCTAAATCGCCTACAGATAAACCTAGGTAGGCAAACATTACGCTATCTGCTACATCAATCTTTTCTATCATACCTTGTGCCTCGGCAAAGCGCGGCGAAAGGTTAACCAAAACACCAATGGCAAACCAAATGGGTAAGCCAATAAAAATACATGAAACGTATTTAAAGAATAAGCTAGGCTTTTTAAATAAACTCCAAAAATTACCGCGTTTAATATGTGAATTTTCTAATAGGTTTTGGTACATGCCACTTTCAAATGCACCTGCCCTAAGTAACAATAAAGCTAAGCCCAAACAACCACCTACAATATAGGTAGTTTGCCAACCAAAGCTTTTACCCACTAAGCCAGCAACAACGGCTCCAAGGGCTCCAAAAGTTACAATAATCATGGTACCATAACCCCGTTTTTCTCGCGGCATATTTTCTGCCACCAAGGTAATACCAGCGCCAAGCTCACCCGCTAGGCCTACTCCGGCAATAAACCTTACGGCAGCATATTGATCTATAGTGGTTACAAAAGCATTGGCAATATTGGCAATAGAATACAAAAATATAGACCCAAATAACACGGAGACTCTACCCTTTTTATCTCCCATTATGCCCCAAAGCAAACCACCCACCAGCATGCCGGTCATTTGCAGATTGAACAAATAAATTTCGTACTTTTTAAGTGCTTCACCAGTAAACCCTAAATATTTTAGGCTTTCTGCTTTCACCACATTAAAAACAATAAGGTCGTAAATATCTACAAAGTAACCCAAAGCGGCTACCACTACAAGCAGGGTTACTTTCTTATTTTGTTCCATAAGGCAAATGAAGAGATTTACAGCAATGCATTGGCAACTTTAAAAAAGCCCGTTTACCTCTGCTTGTATTTTGCTAATAATAGCCCCTAAGTGCTCTGAATTCTCGGCAAAATTAAGCTCATCCACCTCAATAATTAAATGCTTAGGCTTATAAGAACTAATCCAAGCTTCATAGCGCTCATTTAAGCGGCGTAGATAATCTAAACGAATACTGTCTTCATATTCTCTACCACGCTTTTGTATGTTATTTACCAATGAAGGAATAGAAGCCCTTAAATAGATTAATAAATCTGGTGGCTTAATGGTTTGGCTCAAAGAATCGAAAAGTTTTTGGTAGGTTTCAAAATCTCTGGTACTCATTAAACCCATGCTATGTAAATTAGGGGCAAAAATATGGGCATCTTCGTAAATGGTTCTATCTTGAATGATGTTTTTCTTTGCCTTTTGCATTTGCAAAATGGAATTATACCGCTCGTTAAGGAAAAAAATCTGCAAATTGAAGCTCCAGCGTTGCATGTCTTCATAGAAATCGCTGATGTATGGGTTGTCTTCTACATTCTCATAATGCGGCTCAAACTTGTAGTGTTTAGACAGTAAAGTGGTTAAGGTGGTTTTTCCCGAGCCTATATTTCCGGCGATTGCTAAATGCATATTCTCTTTTCTCAATTATTACGCTAAAAAACAATTTTAAGTTCAGACGAACAAATGTAGGCTAGATATTTTTTTAGTGGTTCAAAAATTTGCATCTTGCCCTATGCAAATTCAATTTTTTGGCGCCGCCCAAATGGTAACCGGTAGCAAACATCTAATCACCACTCCAAAGGGAAAGCAAATACTTTTAGATTGTGGCTTGGTTCAAGGCTTTATACAAAACAGAGAAGATTTAAATCGCCATTTTGGGTTCGACCCAAGCGCTGTTGATTACCTAATACTTTCACACGCCCATATAGACCATAGCGGATTAATTCCTAGATTGGTAAAAGAAGGCTTTAGAGGAATTATCTTTTGCACGCCAGCCACAAAAACACTTTGCGAAATTATGCTAATGGATAGTGCGCATATTCAAACTGCCGATTTAAAATATGTGAACAAACGCAGAAAAAACAAAGGACTAGAAGCCATAGAACCCTTGTATGAGGCAGACCATGTGGAAGCAGCCCTAAAACTGATGGAGGAACTTGATTACGACCAAACCTTGAAAATAGATAAGGAAATAAGCTTAACGTTTACCGATGCAGGACATTTGCTAGGAAGTGCTGCCGTAAATTTGGATATTTCTACAGGCGGGCATCATAAAACTAAAATTACTTTTAGCGGTGATATTGGAAGGTATAATGACCCAATTCTTAGGGACCCACAGCCTTTTAGGCAATGCGATTACCTCATTTGTGAGAGCACCTATGGTAACAAAAAACACCCTGTTATAGAAGATGCAGAGGCAGAGTTATTAGCCATTATTCATAAAACCTGTGTAGAGAATAAAGGCAAACTTATTATCCCAGCTTTTAGTGTAGATAGAACCCAAGAGATTATTTACATTTTAGATAAAGCAGTGAATGAAGGCACCATGCCAAATATTAAAGTGTATGTAGATAGTCCGCTTTCTGTTAAGGCAACCCAGGCTATGCGTATTCACGAAGAATGTTATAGAGAAGAATTTGTTGAATATACAAAAAAAGATGCCGAGCCTTTTGGGTTCAAAAATCTAAGTTATATTTCTGATGTGGAGGCCAGTAAAGCTTTAAACAGCAGCAAAGAACCTTGCATTATAATTAGTGCAAGTGGCATGGCAGAAGCTGGTAGGGTAAAGCATCATATTATGAATAATATCAGCAATCCT
>VEQB01000363.1 GCA_018883485.1 Bacteroidota bacterium | reverse complement strand
GGTATATGAGGTGTATCTTTTAATTTACTACCTACCAAAATCAACTTCAACTTATATCTCAAAGTGTAATACTATTGTTATTTTCATTTTTCCACACAGATGAGTTCCACAAAGTTATTCGAAATTCAGGTTTCATTATTTCTACTATATTAATCCGCATATCCTTTTCTGTTAGCGGTATCATTAATAATGTACTAATAATTTCTGCAATTTTATTTGGACTTGCAGTACTATTTATACATAACAAATTTGAAAAGAAGCTAGCAGAAGAGATTGATAAAGGCAATGAAATTGACAAAATGAAAAAATTATAACAGACAGAACCTGCCTTGGTTGGCTTAACTGTATTATAGATTTTTTATTTTAATATTTTTTCTACTTAAAAGTCAAAATAAAAATTAGGTGACTAAATTAGTTTAAAGAAAAAATGATTTAGATTTTGGCCACTTACTTTAGCAAACCCTTTAGCTTTTTCTTAGCTTCCTCTTCGGCTTGTTTTTTGAGCCTATCAGCCTCTGCTTTAGCCCTTGCCTCGGCTTCCTTTTTTTTAGCCTCGGCTTCAAGTCTTATCTTTTCTTTTTCAGCATTTAACCTGGCTTCGGCTTCACTTTTAGCTTTCTGCGCCTCTGCCATGGCTTTATCTTTGGCAGCCTGCATTTGCAGCTGGGCCTCTGCCCTAGCCTTATCTTCCAATTCTTTTGCCTTGCGCTTGGCTTCATCCATTGCTTGGTTTTTTAACAACCCAGCCTGTGTAGCCAATAAATCCTTTAGATTGGTCTTAATTTCTGGCTTATCAAAGGTTCCACCAATATTAAAAACAAGTGGCAAGTTCTCGTTCATTTTAATAGTAGATCCAGCACTAGCATTAAGCTGTTTTAGTGTTTCATTTATAGCTGCATTAGCACCCCCTAAATCCTTCCTTGGCACATTCATAGTTCCTATATAATCTATTTGCTGAGATAAAGTAGTATTGCCACTTAAGCGCATAGTTTGCATACCTAACTTTAAATCGAAAGGCTCTGTATAAACCTTACCATTAATTACCTTCCAGGCAATTTTAGCATTGTTCAGGCTCATTTGTTTGTATTCTGGTTTACCTACAAAATCTGCCACTTTGTTTAAGCTACTAATATTGGTTAAAGTAGCTTGTGGCACTCCTAAAGTTCCTTCTGCCAATAAACTTTCGTAAATTGGCTGCATGTGTTGTGTTAAGGAGGCATACATTTTAAAAGAAGCATTAAACCTACCAGCCATTTGAGCTGCAATTGGGGCTATTTTTTGCACTGTATTAAAGGTTTTAAAGGCCTGCTGTATATCTAAATCACTCATACTAAAATCCATTTTAACTTTTGGCTGTGTTAAATCTTTGGTTTCATAATACCCATCCATTTTCATGTTTGAACCAAGTAATTGTAAAGCCACTTGTTGAAAATCTAACTGACGATTAGCTACATGAATTCCTCCTTTAAAATTGCTAATTTCTAAGTTAGTATAATTCAATTTGTCTATACTACTTTTCAACTCAAAATCTATATTATCTGGCACTTCCATCAAAGCCATAGATGCTGTATCTTGGGCGCTAGCAGGCTCAGCGTCATCTTCGCTTATCCATTCATTGGCATTAAAATGTTTGCTAGTAAAATTAAGCTTTCCTTTTAGAGTAGCATTACCCAAATAGTAAGCATAGAAATTCTCTAAAGCGCCATTTATTTGCATATCGCTATTTCCAATCTTGGCATCAAAATTTTGTAAGGTAACCACTTTCGGACTAAAACTCAATGCAGCATCATTTAGGTAAAACGGTTTTGGCAAGTCTGCGGCTTCATAAACAAATTTTTTAACTTGAAAATTCCCTTTGGCATCAAAGGCTTCATAATTACCTTTTTCTAGGGTACTTATTTTCCCTTTAGCCATTATATTGGCCACTAAATTACCCGCCAATTTGGTTCCCTGCGGTAATGCAACTAGTTTAGCTATATTCCCCAAATTGATACTACCTTTTAAAACAGCATCCACATAAGGATCAGTAATAGGCGTTAAGGCAAGCAACTTGGCATCAAAAGCATCACCTTGCAGCAGCCAATGTAATTTTTCTAATTCAATTTTGGTATGATCGGGTTCACCATCGGGGTTACCAATGGCCAACTTCAATTGAATATCTTCCATGGGCGATGGCAATGCACTGTACTTAAACCAAGCATTCTCTAAAAGTAGGTTCAAGCCAAAAGCTGGCATTGCTTTATCATTATAAATACCTTTTACAAACCCATTTAAAGTTAACTTTCCTTTGGTTTGAAGATCTTTCATATCGCTTGCATAAACAGCGGGAATAAGAGAAAGAAATTGGGCTATTTCATTCTTCTTAGCATTCCATTTTAAATCCATTTCTATGTTTTTACTTGGCATAGCTACAAAGCCATCTAATCCCAATTCTAAAGCATTTAACTTAAAATTGTGTTCTTTAAACTCAAACTTCATAGTACTTAAATTGGCTTGTAAAGTACCATCCATGCCTGCTTGGGCCTTGTTAAGGTAAGTAATACCTCCTATTTCATAAGTAAGCGCAGCAATTTTCAACTCACTTATCATGGTCATCAGCGTTTCAGAAAAATCGCCTTCCAGTTGGTAATTTAATCCATTCAGTTCGGCCTTCATATCAGATTGCTTGTCTATATAAACAAGATTGGCATCTTTGATTTGCAACTCACGCAACTTTAGCGAAAAACTAGAAGTAGCAGTATCTTGGGGCAAAGCAGCCGTAGTGTCTAATTTTGAAATATCCCAGTTTGCCTTTCCATTGGCTTTAACCAGGGCGTTAATTATAGGCTGATGTAAAAC
>VEQB01000362.1 GCA_018883485.1 Bacteroidota bacterium | reverse complement strand
ACTAACCACGATGAGGAAGGCGATACTTTGTATGGTATTGAGGTGATGGTTCACCCAGAATACCAAGGACTAAAAATTGGTCGTCGTTTATATGAAATGCGGAAGGTTTTATGTGTAGAGAAAAACCTGAAATGCATTTTAATTGGAGGTCGTGTACCTAACTACCATAAGTACTCAGATGATTTTGGAATAAGGGCCTATATTAAACGCGTAGTTGATAAAAAGATTAAAGACCCTGTAGTAACTTTTCAATTATCTCAGGGCTTTACCATCCAAAGAATTATTAAAGATTACCTTCCAGAGGATGCAGAAAGCGAAGGGTATGCTTTACTCTTAGAGTGGATTAATTTGGATTATGTACCAGAGATCAGAGAACGTAGCGTATTAATGAAAAAGGTGCGCATTTGTTGCATCCAATACGAACTTAGAAAGATTAGAAGCTTTAAAGAATTTGCACAACAGTGCGAATATTTTACAGACGTAGCCTCTAATTACAAATCGGATTTTGCCCTCTTTCCAGAACTATTTACCACCCAGCTATTATCACTTCACGAATATAAAAGTATGAGTCCGGAAGATAGTATTCGCAAGTTAGATGAATACACTGAAGATTATATAGAATTGTTTTCTAGACTATCCATGGAATACAATATCAATATCATTGCAGGCACGCATTTACAAGTGGAAAATGAAAACTTATATAATATTTCTTACTTGTTTAAACGCGATGGAACCTATGATAAGCAATACAAAATACATATTACTAGCAACGAAGGAAAATGGTGGGGTGTTAAGCCAGGCAACGAAATAAAAGTATTTAATACCGATTGTGGTAGAGTGGCAATTAACATTTGCTATGATGTAGAATTCCCAGAAATGACAAGAATTGCTTGTCAGAAAGGTGCTAAAATAATTTTTGTTCCCTTTTCTACAGATGAAAAACATGGCCATTTAAGGGTTAAAATTTGCGCACAATCCAGAGCTGTAGAAAACCAAGTATTTGTAGCTACAGCAGGAACAATTGGTAATATTCCTTCGGTAGATAATATGGATATTAATTATGCCCAGTCGGGTATTTATACGCCTTCAGATTTTTCATTTCCACCAGATGCCATTGCGGGGGAGTGTAGCACCAATATAGAAACTGTAGTTATTGCCGACCTCGATTTAGCGGCCTTAGAGAGAGCAAGAAATACAGGAACGGTATTGAATTGGAAAGATAGGCGCTTGGATATGTATGAAGTGCAGGAGAAATAACCCCTGAAAATCTTCCCCCCTAGCCCCCCTTCCAGGGGGGTACTTAAAACCTAAAACTTAAAACCCAAAACTCTATTTATATTTGCAACATGGAATCAACATTAGAAAAATTAGTACAAGCTACACAAAACGACTTTCTGCCTTTAAATGGCACAGATTATATTGAGCTTTGGGTAGGTAACGCCAAGCAAGCAGCGCACTTTTATAAAACAGCATTTGGCTTTCAAAGTTTGGCTTATGCAGGGCCAGAAACAGGTGTTAAAGATAGAACCTCGTATGTGTTGGTTCAAAACAAAATGAGATTGATGCTTACCTCACCATTGCATAGCGATTCTGAGATAGCAGTGCACCACAAAAAGCATGGCGATGGCGTTAAAGTGCTTGCCTTATGGGTAGATGACGCTTATGATGCCTTTGAACAAACCACCAAACGTGGCGGTAAAGCTTATATGCAACCCATTACCTTAACGGATGAACAAGGCGAAGTAAGAATGAGTGGAATACATACTTATGGTGAAGTAGTACATTTATTTATTGAGCGCAAAAATTATGCTGGGGCTTTTATGCCTGGTTTTAGAAAGTGGGAAAGTACTTACAACCCAGAGCCGGTAGGTTTATTGTATGTAGACCATTGCGTTGGGAATGTGGGTTGGAATCAAATGAATCCATGGGTGAGTTTCTACGAAAATGTAATGGGCTTTAAGAATATCCTTTCTTTTGACGATAAAGATATTTCTACCGAATATTCTGCCTTAATGAGTAAGGTAATGAGTAATGGAAATGGTTTTGTAAAGTTTCCTATTAACGAACCAGCCGAAGGAAAAAGGAAATCTCAGGTAGAAGAATACTTAGAATTTTACGAGGGCGAAGGCACCCAACATATTGCTATTGCAACCCACGATATTGTAAGCACAGTTAAGCAATTAATGGCTAGAGGAGTAGAATTTTTAAAGGTGCCTAATACCTACTACGACGATTTATTAGACAGAGTTGGACCCATTGATGAACCACTAGAACCCTTAAAAGAATTGGGCATTTTGGTAGACAGAGATGAGGAAGGTTACTTGTTGCAATTGTTTACCAAACCAGTTGAAGATAGACCAACCATGTTCTATGAAATCATTCAAAGAAAAGGCGCCAAATCTTTTGGTAAAGGTAACTTTAAAGCTTTGTTCGAAGCCATTGAAAGAGAACAAGAATTGAGAGGAAATATTTAGGTTAATTACCGCTGCACCACAATTTTTCCTCTTGCTGAACCAAGCGTTGTTTGCAGCGTATAGAAATACAAGCCGTTGGCGAAGGTTTGGGAGGGAATGAGAAGAAGGCGGCTGGCTGCTGGCATCTGGCCGCTGGCACTTTTTAATTCTGTTTGCCATACCAATTTTCCTTGCGCATCGGTGATAACTAAAGTGGCATTTTCGCTTATTGTGTATTGTAAGGTGGTACTACCTTCCGTTGGATTAGGATAAACAAATGCTTCAATTCCTCCTCCTCCCACTCTTTCTCTTTCTGTTACTGTTTCTCTTTCTTTACTCCATATCCTCATCCCGCCGCCCCAATGCGCACTGTCTATATACACCGTAT
>VEQB01000033.1 GCA_018883485.1 Bacteroidota bacterium | reverse complement strand
CTCAATTCTTTGTGAAGATCTAATTTTAAGTGTTGGAAATATCACAGATGAGTTAAAATTAGTGAAGCAATTACTTAACAGATTTGAAAAATGGAAATCGCTTTTTAATAAAATGGGCTCAGATGGTTTAACTCCAGAGGAACAGCGAGGTTTGTACGGTGAATTAACTTTCCTTAGAAAGTTTTTAAACCATAATAATGATTTTCTAAAAGTATTAAATACTTGGGTTGGAACATCGAATGAAATAAGAGATTTTCAACTTAATGATTGGGCATTGGAGGTAAAAACAACTATTGGGAATAATCATCAAAAAATTAAAGTAAGTAGTGAAAGGCAATTAGATATTTCACATTTGGGATTCCTATATTTATATCACTTATCCTTAGAAAAGGCTCAAGAAAGTGGTGAGTCCTTACTCCAAATAGTTTTTTCAATCAGGCAAATGCTTAAAATTGATTTTATTAGTTTGAATAAATTCAATGCTAAATTATTTGAAGCTGGTTTTTTTGAGCATCATATCGAACTATATAAAAACACAGGGTATCATTTGCGTAATGAGAATTTCTATTTAGTAAATGGAAATTTCCCAAGAATACAAGAGAACGATTTAAGAGAGGGTGTGGGAGATGTTAAATATTCAATTATTGTCTCCAATTGTCAAGAGTTTATTCAGTCAGAAATTCAAGTATTAGAGAAAATTTCAAGTTAATGAGTAGTTTAAATGAAAATATTGAATTGAATAAATTCTATTCGATTTGGATGCAAGACATTGCGTCCGCTCAACTAACAGATGAGGAAGGGTCAAATTCAGAGCAATTATTTACACAATATTCTCTTGATTTGCTTGCTGAAGCTGGTGAAGTTGAAAATTACCGCTTAGCTTATGATGAAAAAGCTTTAGGAACTGCCAAACAGCACAAGATAAATGCATTCTCAATTTCGGAAAATTATGAAACAGTTGATTTGTTTATTTCAATTTTTAAAGGAACAAATGACATTTCAAAAACAACAAGTGATGAAATTGAGCAAGCAGGAAAGCGTGTTTCAAATTTTTTTAGAAAAGCAATATATTCTAGCGAGAACGAAAAGTCGAAAGCATTCAAAAATGAGTATATAGATGAAATTGAGGAATCATCTGAGATATTTCAGTTTGCACACACTTTGGGTAAGGATAGTGATTTAAGAGAGAATTTGATTCGTGTTAATGCCACATTACTTACAAATGGAATTTATACAGGAGAACTTCCTGAAACTATCGAAATTTCTGGATATAAGATATATTTTAAGGTTTTTGACATTTTTGCTCTTTATAATGCAAGTGACAAATCACATATACCAATTGAAATTAATTTCAAAGAAATGGGATTTGATTTACCATGTATTGAATCACCAAGTTTGAATACTGAATACCAATCATATTTAGCAATAGTGCCTGGAGAGGCATTGGCTAAAATTTATGACAAATATGGAGCTCGATTATTAGAGCAAAATGTTCGTTCATTTCTTCAAGTAGGTGGAAAAAAATCTACAAATTATGGTATTCGAAAAACAATAATTGAATGTCCTGAAATGTTTTTGGCCTATAACAATGGATTAACAACAACTGCAGATGAAATAGTTTTTGAGAAAAGAGAAAATAATCTAAATATAAATGTTGTTAAAGATTTTCAAATTGTAAATGGAGGTCAAACAACTGCATCAATATTCCACACCTTGATAAAGGATAAAGCAGATATATCAAAGATTTTCGTTCAAATGAAAATGTCTGTAATTAAGAACAAAGAGAAATTTAGTGATATTGTAGCAAACATTTCAGCTTTCGCTAATACTCAAAACAAGGTTTCGATTGCTGATTTAAGTTCAAACAAGCCATTTCATATTGAAATTGAAAAATTGTCTAGAAGTATAGTAGCTCCAAATGCACAAGGACAAACAATTCAAACATTCTGGTTCTATGAAAGAGCAAGAGGCCAATATAAAAATGCTCGAGTTAAGGAGGGTACCACAAAATCAAGGCAAAAGAGTTTTGATTTGAGAATACCTAAAAAGCAAGTTTTTACTAAGGAAGATTTAGCGAAATATATAAATTCATTTTGCGAGAAAATTGAATCGAAAAAAATAGTTATTGGACCACATTTTGTTGTGCGAGGAAATCAAAAAAACTATCTCCAATTCATAAATAATAATCTCCCCCAGAAAACGGATAATGTTTATTACGAGGATTTAATTTCTAAGGCTATTTTATTCCGAGCCGCAGAGAAAGTATATGGTGTTAAGCCAAATTCGATAGGTGATATGAGGTATATTACTGTGCCTTATGCTTTAGCTATTTTTAATAACTTAATTGGCGGAAAACTAAACCTCTATAAAATTTGGAAGAATCAAGATGTTTCAAATGAAATAAAGGAATTACTTTATACTTTAATGATTCAAGTTGAACAATTTATTAAGAATAATGCTACTGGAGGTTTGTATGGGGAGTGGGCAAAAAAAGAAGAATGTTGGGTTGCAATTAAGGAATATAAATTTAGTTTGGATTTATCAAGTATTAAGGATGATATCGGCAGCCCAAAGCGTATTGTACGTTCCAATGAAGAAATAGATTCTGAAGAGATCGTTAGACAAGATGAAATAATTAAAGCAATACACCCATTAGTCTATTCTAAAATTGAGCGTTGGGGTAGAGAAACAAATCTCCTTACACTAAATCAAATGAATATTATTAAAAACGTTAGTTTTAAGGTTAAGCAGAATTCAAGTTTTACTGAAATAGAAAGGAGAACAGCTTTATTGGTTTTAGAGATAGTAGCAAAAAAGGATCCAGAAGCACTTGAATTTGATGAGACTTTGTTGAATCAATTCGATAATATTAAATCGGAAAATATTGAAATAAGCATTGACCTTATTAAAAAAATAGTTAACTGGGATAAAAAGAATAAGCGATTAAAAAGTTATGAGTATACCTTAATGAATGATATTTTAGAAGGTAAAAAAACTTTAACTGAATTAAATAAAAAACTTGCTATGGCAAATTACAATAAAGTTAAAAAGTATGGGTTTGTTGAGTAACCCAACCCTAAACTAATAACCCACTGAATATATTCAAGAACCAATGGGCCACATTTTTTAAAAATTCTTTAAATTAAACCTTTCCCTGTGCAGACTTAAATTTTCTAAATTCGGGTGATACCTTTTTAATTCTGGCAAAAGGATCCTTACTCCTTCAAAATTTCTAATAGTATATTGACTTATTTCTTCTTTGAATCTTGGAGAAACAATCACCTTATAATTGCCATCAATAGTTATCAAATGCCTATCAAAAGCTCTATGCAAGTTTGGACACAAAGCAATACCATTGGTAACAGTATCATCATAACTTTCACTAAAGGGAACAATATGGCAAGCGTCTATCATAGAAACAGAAATCGTAGCATCAACGCTCATTCCAGAAATACAGCATGTATTGTTGTATAATTTAGGAATTTCGCGTTTAAATAAACTACCACGTAAGAAAATCTCTTCTTCATTTTTCTCCTCAATTAACGCCTCAATCTCCTTTCTATATTCCGCTGCTGGTTCATTTAACAATTTGCTTTCAATTGCAGTAAATAGATTTTGCTGTATATCAATTGAATCTAATAAATTCTCCTTGCTGCTAGTAAAATACTCATCAAGCAAATATTGTTGTAAAAGATGATTTGTTTCTGAGTCTAACATTAGCGCTGTTAAATCATCACTAATAATAGCACATTCTACCGAATTACTAAGTTTTGAAAATGATTTAATTGCCGAGCCTAATTGGTCGATATTGATATATCCCTCCTTAGGCACCAACTTCCAAAACCCTTCACTTTTCATATAATAAAATGGGTAAGAAATTCTACAATCATGTTTACTTCTTACCAATAAACTCCAATTTGTTTTAAATAAAGCTACCAATTCCGGGCTAATTTCTACTCGATTATTTACGCTCACCCCATTTTGAAAAGTTTGAAGTACAGAAAGCAATAAAATTGGCTTATGAGGCGCAGACTGGCCATGTGATCTATCCATCCTTAACCTTTTAAATGCTTTAATATACTTAACAAGTGCCTCCATCATTAATGAAATGTGATGTATTACTATTTGAAACTGCAAATTACCAATTTCAATCAATAAATCACCACCGCCTCAACATATAAACCCAATCTCTCTCCTAGTTATCCCCTACCCTTTACAGTATCCTCCAACAAGTACTTTTCAGGCTAGGTTTCAAAAATTAGGAACTTCTGGATGCTTGGTTCAAGCCAAAGCGCCTTAGCTCCGCTTGGCGAACTGGACTTTAATACAGTAGCCATTAGAAACCCTTATTACTTTACCTTTTTCTATACATTAAATGCATGGCAATTACATGCGGAAAGCTAAGGCAGGCAATGAATATAAAAAATAATCCCCACTGCGCGTTTGGTTCAAAATATGTTTGTACAGGCCAAAAGAAATAAAACAAAATTAATAACAACCATGCGCCGGCATGAAAAGGGAAGGATTGCCACCAAATTTTTTTACTGCTTAGGCTTAAATGGCTTTGCAAATGTTGCCAGCCAGTTATGCTATGTTGCCCAATAAAATAAATACCAAAAGATAACAAGAGCGGTATTTGACTAGATAGTGTAAGCCATAGCACTGTAATTACCAAGCCCCATTGCCTGCGATATAAGGCCCAAATAAACCAAGGTAATAAGGCCCAAATAGGAAGCGCAAAAGGTAAAGATAACTTACCCATAGCTGCTAAAATAACATTTACTTCTGCCAAATGGGTTCCTAAAATATAGGCCAAAACAGAACAGCCCCAAAGCAAAGAAAGCAGGGCAGATAAGTGCCATTTTTTACCATCGGCTTCGCCAAAATGCCAAGCAGAATACAACAAGAAACTTGCTAAAGCCAAAGAAGGCAATAGCAACCAAAGCGCACCCATTACTGCGGAAAGCAATAAATATTTAAACACAAATAAAGGAGCTTTCTTTAGGCTCCAACTGCCTGTTTCTAGCAGGTGATCTACCGCCCCATGTGGTATACCAACTACCACCATGCCAACTAAAAACAAGGCATAACCAATGGTACTTTGTATGGTAGTAAACTTACCTAGTGCTACCAAGCCTAGGGTAATTAAGGTAAGTATAACGGGTTGAACCCAAGCAGCGCCAAGGGTCTTTTTAAACAAAGCTTGCAAAAAAGGTTTCCAAGGTAAATGGTAAAAAATAGTAATTTCTTCTGAAAGCTTGGTTTTCTCATCCAAGAAACGCAGGATTTTTGGGGTTGCTACTTTTTTAAGTAGTGCAGTAAAAATAGGTTTACCCTGCTGTGGGTTGTTTTTAAGAATATCTAAGAGCAAAGCATCATAAAAAGCAAACCGGCCCTTTGGCATAGCAGCATCAGCTATGTTTGGCTCCATTAATGCTCCCCCATTTTTTATTTGCGCGGCAATGTTATAAGCATGGTTATACATGTTTTTAAATGCATAACCTGTGCTAGGTTTAATATGGTAGTTTCTTGCGCCAATAGTTGTAACACCTGCCAAAGTTTCATTTTCAATTTTGCAATTGCTCATGGGAATACAACCTGTTTCTATGGCTAATTTTTGGTGGGTTCCAAAATTAGCTTGTATGTATTGCAATAGTATTTCTTCGGCCTCTGCTTTATTAATTTGGGCTGCACCAAACCTGGTAACTTCAACCAATGCTTTGGTGCTAGAAAAAGGCAATACATAAACAAACTGCGTAAAACCTTGCTGGGCAATGTTAAAATCCATGAATTTAAAAACAGCAGGATTTATAACTTCAGCATCGGTTTCTATCATCCAACCTACAAAACTTTGATAAATGAGTACGTCATTTTTTTGGGTTTGTAGGTGTATTGGGGTGCGCGAATCAAATAGGTGTTTGCCGTAATGTTGGGTGTTGTTTACTTCTGCAAAGGTGCCTAGCGCACTAGTGGCAATTGTGGTAACACTACCCACCATGGTATCCCATTGGTAAATTTTAGCCAAGGCCTGAACCTCCTTATATAAATCAATACTATCTATGTGGTGATAGGCTAGCGGCGCAATGCTTAACTGGGCTGCATCAGAAAGGGCAAAGGTATCCCACGATTTGGAAATGAGAGCTTGTAAGTGGGTAGCAATAGGTTCATTGGCTTGTGCCCAAAAGCAATATGTTTTGTCTTTTCTATTTTTCTGCTCTTGGTCTATTAGCAGCACCTTTTTATTTTGCAGCAAGTTGTTTCTATGCAATTCTAAAATTAACAAAGAAGCAGAAGCCCCTGCACCACAAAATATATAATCATAAATAACTTTTGGTTCAACACTTAAATTAACATGATTTACTTGCATATATTGAAGATGCTTAAAAAGTTACTTAAAAAAAAAAGGGAGGCAGCACTTTAATGAGTACAACCTCCCTTTTATTTAGTAATAGTTTTTATTACATATACTAATTAGTCTTGGTTATCGGTTCTAGATAAACTGTAAATTACTAAGCCAAAGCCTATTTTGTTGATAGCATCTGCAATGTTATAAACAATGTCCATTGCATGTGAGGCTGCCGCTGGGTCTGATACCAATTGAATACCAAATAAACCACCTGGTGTTCCTAAGATATAACCCAATGGATAAATTGCCCAACCTACCAATACAAACCATGCCAAAACACGGGTAGCTTTAGCTACTTCTGGGCCAGCTGATTGTGATAATTGTGCCACTTCACCAAACCAAATTAAATAAACGATGTAGAAGTAAGCTGCACCCGAGATAACACCCCAAAGTACGCTGCTATCACGATCGATAGTTTCGCCAAAATAACCAGTAACTAACATTACCAATGAAGCGAAAATTAATTTCCATAACAATGCAATTTTAGCACCTGCCTTTTTGGTAATTAAATAGAATTCAACGCACATTAGAGGCACAGTTAAAATCCAATCTACATAGCGAAAGAAGGTTGGCGAATCACCTGTAGACAAATTGTAACCTCTCATGTAATAATAATGCACTGCGGCAATAAAAGTGATGAGTCCAGAAACTAAAACAGACGTTCTCCATTTTTTTGAAGTGTTGTTTAGCTCGAAGAAGAAGAAAACAGTAGCGGCCATCATGGCCATCGTTCCGATGAAAAATGTGAAGGCGACGTAATTGTCGCTGGCAATTTTTAAGTGTTCCATTAGTTTTTGTTTTTGTTTGTCCTACTCTTAAGGATTTTCAGAATCTCCGCGTCTTTTTAATTGTTTTTTCGCCTCCAATATATTATGTATAACTTTTATCAAATAAAATAGTTAAATACTAACGATTTACGATTGTTCTATTAATTTGCAAAATTTTACAATTGAAAAGTAGGTGATTATTGCTAAATATTTGAATTTGAGCGCTATAAATTATAAACTCACTTTAAAAAAGTAGGCCAACAAGGTTTCGTAAATGCAAAAAGAAATAAAAGTAGCTGGAATTTGGTACCAATTATTATTGCCAAATTATAAAAACAGGTCGAGAACCAAGAAAAGTTATGGTTAGAATTAAGGCTTTTAAAAACCAGTATTTAACCAACAACATGGCAAATTAAATTGCACACGGCACATTACTGCAATCTTTTTTGTTGCTGCAATTTTGGTTCATAAAGAAAACCATTACTAGCAAAAGAAAAAGCTTTTTCATAATGAAGGTAGGTTAACTATTTAAATCTGAAAGTAATAATTTTAACTCGAGGAATTAAATTATTTCAAAATGCGCTTTGGCTCAATTCTTCTTACAATACTTTATATAATTAGCTAAAATGGCTAGCCCACCTTTGTGTTGCAAATCAATAGCATTTTTGTTTCCATAGCAGTTACCTTAATTAATTAATGCTTCACCTTGCAATTATCGCAACCAGCTTCTCCTTTGCTGCTTTTTCTAAACCTGCTAATCAAAAAAATGATGGCAGCACTAAATATTGCGCCAACTAAAACCCATTGCACATTTTCTTTCATCCTCATGCTTCCTTCTTTTTGCGTATAAAGCCCATTGCCAATGCTGCAATTAATAAGCCGTATAAAGTAATAGAAGAGGCATAGGCTATGCTTTCACCTTTACTAATAACTGTTGGTTCAAACCTAAACTCTATTTGATGCTTACCTGCTGGTACTTTCATGCCTCTTAAAACATAATCTACTTGTTGGTAAGGCACTAATGCGCCGTCTAAATAAGCGTTCCAACCTTTGTCATAATAAATTTCAGAAAACACTACATACTGCTCGCTTGCACTGCTGTATTCGTAGTTTAATTTATTAGGCTGATACTTGGTTAATACAATGCTTGCACTGCTATCAACTGTTGGCACAAAACCTTTAAGGTCGGCTTCAAATTTCTTATTAATAATAGCAGTTTCTCTCGATTTAAATCCGGTTAAAGAAGTTATTTCTTCATCTGCACTGGCTACCCACTTAAGCTCATTTACAAACCAAGCATTGCCATTGTTAAATGGATTGCGTTGTGCAAATTTGTTACCTGTAGAATCGCCAACTATAAAATATTTGGCATTTAACATGTTAAAACATTCCATGTTATTGCGCGACAAATGCCATTCTATCAACTCTTGATACCTGCGCATTTTTGCACCATGGTAACCACCTAAACTCTTGTGATAATAAGCAGTAATGGCATCCTTATCAAAATCGGTAGTATTATTATACACACGGTAATGTATATCTGGGTCGGCCAATATTTGCTCATCAACAGGTGTTTTAGCCACTGCCTCTTCGGTCTTTTTGCGCTCAAAATCTTTATCATTTAAATAACGCTTATCTACTCCCCATAAATCTACTACTACCAATAAACCAAGCAAGGCCATAAATACCGCATCCTTTAATTTTCCTTGCTGTCTGAACCAAAGTAAAGCAGCCGCACCTAAAATAAAAAACAAACTGCGCAAGGCATCCATTCTCAATAAACTTTCGCGATCTTCTGTTAAGGTGGTTTTTAACCAATCTGGAAAACCCATGCGCGCATCTGCTTCACTGGTAAAATCAAAAATGGCTCCTGGTAGTAAGGCAAAGAATAAACAAATGCCTCCTACAATTCCTAGGCTATACTTTAACGCTTTTACAAAATCTGGCTTACTTACTTTTCCTTGCACAACTTCTTTAACAGCTAACATGGCCAAAAAAGGAAACATGGTTTGGGCAACACACAAAATAAAAGTTACAGACCTAAACTTATTGTACAATGGGAAATAATCGAAAAAGAGATCGGTTAAAAACCCAAAATTCTTGCCCATAGAAAGAAAGATAGAAAGCATGGCTGCGGCAAAAATCCACCACTTCTCTCCTCCTTTAATAAGAAACATGCCAAAAACAAATAGGAATACGATAATGGCTCCATAATAAATTGGCCCTGCTGTAAACGGTTGATCTCCCCAATATACCGGCATTTGTTTTACCACCTCTTTGGCATTTGGAATACCTTGTTTCTGCAACTCTTTAAAGGTTGCACTAGAAGAACTTAATTCTGTGCTGCTTGCTCCGCCTAAAAAGTTTGGTATTAACAAAGTAAATGGTTCTGTAACCCCATTGCTCCACGCTAAGGCATAATCTTTATCTAAACCACTGGTAGTATTGGCTTCATTCTCTTTTCCTTGAGCTGTTTTGGTTAACTCCGACTGTGAACGAATACTATATTTACCATATTCTTCGGTGGCCAATAAGCCTGTTATATTGGTGCCAATACCAACTGCGGCCGAGGCCACTAACAATACCCCTGTAAGTAAAAAATTTGGAAGTGTTTTTTGTTTTAAGTTGGCTACAAACTCATAAATCATCCAACACAATATCACAAAGATGAGGTAATAGGTTATTTGCAAGTGACCCGCAGATAACTCAAAGGAAAGGGCCACACCTGTAAGAGCTGCCCCTAACCATTTGTTTTTATACAAGGCCACCCTAATGCCCGCCAACACGAGTGGTATAAAGGCTATAGCATTTCCTTTAGTTACATGCCCCGCATCTATATTAATAAAGTTAAAGGAGGACAAAGCAAATGCCAATGACCCTATTATGGCTAACCATGGAGAAACCTCAAAGGTGAGTAAGAGAATATAAAAGCAAGCAAATAATAAAAATATGGTATCTGCCGGATGCTTAAAAACCGTTTGAAGCGTATATAAAATATTATTGGTAAAGTTACCATGATAGGTTGCACCAATTAAATAACTTGGCATACCACCAAAAATACTATTGGTCCAAAAGGTGCGTTCCCCAGTTGCTTTTTCAAACTCACCGATTTCTTGGAAGGTTGAACGCCATTGCAAAACGTCGTATTGTTTTAGCACCTTGCCGCCAAACATAGGCGAAAAATAAATAAAGATTACAAGTAGTACAGCAGCTAGCGCCACCAAATGTGGCATGGCTTTCTTTAGAAATGGTTGATTCATTTGCATGATTAATGTTGGGTCGAATATAAATAAAATCTTTTAAGCTTATTAAACCTTGGGTGGAAGTAATAATTTATCCATAAAAAAAGCCGAAATACCTTAATGCATTCCGGCTTTTTGAAAAGTTAATGATAAGAATTTAAATTAACTGCAACCCGTTTGGGTTCCGCAGTTTAAGCATTTGTAGCAAGCACCACTTCTAATGGTAATATGACCGCAAGTTGGGCAAGCAGGGCTATCTCCCATGCGCTTGTTCATTTCGCTTACTTGGTCTATTGGGCCTTCTGCAGCAGTAGCGCCCATAACCGAATTAACTACTTCTACTTTTGCCTCTGGCTTAAAAAATCCAATAGGTTGTACATTTACTGCACTCACTGGTGCTGGTGCTTCAACTGGCGCAGGCACTGGCATATGGGGCTTGTGCGCATTTACTGCTAAATGAGAGCGTTGTAACTCACTAGGCGCTACTTGAATAAAATCTTCTCTACCTAAATATTCAAAACCTAACATGCGGAACATGTAATCGATGATTGAAGTAGCACTCTTAATATTATCATGACCTGCTACCATACCAGCTGGTTCAAAGCGAGTAAAGGTAAACTTGTCTACATACTCTTCCAATGGCACACCATATTGTAAGCCCAATGAAACAGCAATAGAGAAACAATTCATCAACGACCTTAAGGTAGCACCTTCTTTGTGAAGATCTACGAATATTTCTCCCAATGTTCCATCTTCATATTCGCCGGTGCGCACAAAGATGGTTTGGCCGCCCACACTTGCCTTTTGGGTAAAACCACCACGCTTACCTGGTAGGGCTTTGCGCGCAACCACACCCGCTAATTTATGTTTAAAGGCAGTATCGTGTGTTCTGTTTAAAATAGCTGTTGCAGCTTCTAGCACTTGCTCTGGGCTCAACTCACCAACTGGTTTGTGTGCATCTTCTCCCAACACTTGTTCTACTGCATCTTGTATATCTTCATCGTCTTTTACATCAGACTTATTGCTCAATGGCTGACTCAACTTACAACCATCTCTATAAAGGGCATTCGCTTTTAAACCTAATTGCCAGCTCATGTGGTAACATTCTTTAATGTCTTCTACAGAAGCCTCATTTGGCAAATTAATAGTTTTAGAAATAGCACCACTCAAGAAAGGTTGTGCGGCAGCCATCATACGAATATGACCAGTAGCAGCAATGTAACGGGTTCCTTTATTACCGCATTTATTGGCACAATCAAAAACAGGTAAGTGCTCTTCTTTTAAGGCAGGCGCGCCTTCTACGCTCATGGTACCGCAGATATAATCGTTGGCCTCTTCAATTTCTGCACGGGTAAATCCTAATTTACGCAATAAATTAAAGTTATGGCCATTGTACTCTTCTGGCTTAAATCCTAAACGCTGCAAACAAGCTTCGCCAAGGGTCCACACATTAAAGGCAAAACCAATTTCAAAAGCACCCGCAGCTGCCTTGTCTAATTTTTCGATTTCTTCATCTAAAAAGCCACGGAATTTTAACGACTCTGGATTGATATGTGGGGCACCTTTGATACTTGCCGAACCAATAGCATATTTAATAATCACATCAATTTCGCTTTCTGTATAGCCTAAGTTTCTTAGGGCAGCAGGTACGCTAGAGTTAATAATTTTAAAATAACCTCCTCCAGAAAGTTTCTTAAATTTAACCAAAGCAAAATCTGGCTCAATACCTGTTGTATCGCAATCCATTACCAATCCAATGGTTCCGGTTGGCGCAATTACAGTAGCTTGCGCGTTTCTGTAACCATATTCTTCTCCCATTTGCACAGCTAAATCCCATGAATCGCAAGCAGATTTTAATAAGTATTCTGGGCAATATTTAGGATCAATACCAACTGGCTTAATGGTTAAACCTTCGTAGGCATCTGTTGCATTATAAGCAGCATAGCGGTGGTTACGCATTACACGCATCATGTGCTTGCTGTTCTCTTCATATTTAGGGAAAGCACCTAAGTACTTGGCCATTTCTGCAGAGGTTTGATAAGCAACACCATTCAAAATAGCAGTTAAAGCACCACACCATGCAAATGCTTTAGGGCTATCGTAAGGTATACCAG
>VEQB01000361.1 GCA_018883485.1 Bacteroidota bacterium | reverse complement strand
AACGTAGACAAAAGGTGTTTCTTAACCTCAAATCGTAAGCTTGCAGGTGCCAGAACTTTTACTTGATCGCTCATCATGAGTATTTTTTGAATAAGCTCATAATTGGGAATTAGGTTCAAAACAAAAACCACCGCATCGCGTGTTTCACTTTCTAGGTATTGCGAAGGGTGCAATGGCGATGCTTTAAGGTATTTGGCTTGCAAAGGTGTTAATTCTAATTTCACCTTTTCCATCTTTCCTTCCGAATAATTTAAGCCTATCACCTGCTCAAATTTCTTACGGACCTCCTTATTGTTTTTTGCCACAAAGGTTTTGGTTTCTACATTTAACGATGAAATACGGTCGCAGCCAAAGGTTCTGTACTCACTTTCTTTTATTTCGCCAATGACATACCAATGGTGTTGGTATTGCTTTAACAGAATTGGTTTGATCCGATATTCGGTAACCTTCTCTGTATGGTAATTGGTATGTTTAAATTGAATGTATCGCCTATTTTGAATGGCAAATAAAAGGTCCCTCAGGTTTTCCAATCCTTGCAAGCGCATGTTGCTATCAAATTGAACCAAAGGCATCAGCTCCTTCATTTGCTTCTTCCCTCCTATTACAATTCCTGCAGTTTGGGAAAGCCCCACAAAATTCAAAAACAGCTCCACTTCAAAGTCATCTGATTGCTTAAAAACATATCCTTTAGAAGCAGCCTCATATACAATATCCAGCCCAAATTCATGCCTCATTTGCTCAATATACCTAGCCAAGGAGCGCTCTGACTTTCCTAAATCAAAGTCCTTTAAATAGGTATTTAGCGCCGAAAGGGAGGTACTGGTATTCGTGCGCAACTTCTCTAAAATAAGTGCATAAATATGTAAAGTAGCATGGGCTGGCATGAGGGCAATATAAAAAATATTCCAACCAAAAGTTTCACCATCCCTTGAATAATTTCTAAAAGCTCTTATTCCATATTACCAGTATATAACTTAAAACTCAACACTTAAAACTTAAAACTAAATTAACGCATAAACATCCTCATTCACCTGCTCAAACAACTCCTGCAAGGGCTTAGCACCAAACTTTTCTTTGTAGGTATCAAGGTCTATAAACTGAAAGCGTTTATTACCTTTAAACTTCTTCTGTATTCGCTTAATAATAGTTTTTGAACCATCTCTTTCGAAACTAAAAGGCAGCACACAAATGGCAGTAAAGGATAATTGATGCTCAAGTAACCAAGTTCCAAAATGCTCCATTAAATAAGTACCCGTATAACCTCCCAAACCAGCAATTAGTAAGCAATGCGCCTCGGGTTTAAACAAACTATAAATGTTTTGCGGCACTTGCAACGGCGCTTGCATATCGGGAATAAAAAATTCCTTACCTGTTTTGGTTATTCTTCGTTCCCCCGGTGGCATAAAGTTGATATACTTAATTTCATGCGCTAAATTTTCTCTTTCTGGCTGGTTAATGCAAGTATATTTTGCTTGCAATCCCATTTTCTGAAGCGCAATAATCATATTTGATCCTGCACCCCCAAAACCAATAATATGCAGCGGTTTGTCTGTTTGTACCATGTGTTTCCTAATTAATTTTTAGCAAAATTAGGTTAGGGGTATGCCAAAGGGTGGCGTACATTTTTCATTCCTGCTACGACATATTCTGACATTCTTGAAATTTACATTTGCATACACAAAATTAAATATATCATTATGGCATTTGAATTACTATTAAACAAAAACTTAGCTAAAGAATTAGATTCTTTTTTAAAATTAATTGACGAGGCGCTTACCCACCTAAAAAACGAAGGTTATACCGTAAAGGAAACAAAAATGAAACAATGGGAAGACTATGGCTTCTACATTTACAACAAAGACAAAACCATTAATATTTTTGTAGGCTTATGGTTTGACATGTGGGCAGAGAAAAACTCCCTACTTTGCCTATGTTTAGATTGGAAAGAAAATGCAAAAAATCAAATCCATTTAAGCGATACCTTCAAAAAACAGTCAGAAAAACACCCTGATATTTTCGACCCCTACTTTGAATTTTATGAATACCCTACCCTAGCCTTTCACGAAAAGTATATCACCAATATGTCTGACCCTAAAAATATAATCCATAGGCTTTTTAATGTAATGAATGAGCTGGGTACGGAGTGGAAGTAGGAGAATAAAATCGTGGTTAAGAGAATAGTAGAAGGGAAATACTATTTGGAAATCTCAATATTTTTTATCTATATCGTATTACCCTATTAAAAAACTTAGCTATGAAAGATTCCCTTACCTCATACCGCATTAAATTAATGCATCCCCTGCTTAAAGCTGAGCTTACCGCCTTGTACCAAAACATTTCTTTAGCCTTAGGTTTTTGGAAGTTTACTGAATTGCCAAACTTTCAAAAAACCAGTGGGTATAATTTTTTTAGCTTTTTAAAATTTATTTTAATATGGTAGCAGTAATACAGATAAGAGAAATCATTAATGCTCGAATGGAAGCTGTATTACGAATAAAAAAAAAGCAAAAACATATAGCTTATAACAGCCTAAATACTTTTGAAATGGTCTCTGATATTTAGCATAGAGAGAACATGCATAGCGATGTTTTAAGAGAAATATTCATGGTAGGTGAAGAGCAAAATTCTAGACCATACCTAGATTTATTTATTAAATATATGGTTGAAAAGTCAAAAAACAACATAAGCTTAGATATAGATATCCTCCTCCCCCAAATAAGCTGGAGTTTCCCCAAAAATAATCAACTTGGGAATAAGTTTAGTTGAAAATTTGGTGGTGGTTTAACTTTTATGAAGTTAACTAAACCTGTTTTAGTTGATTTTAGGAGATTGTAAATACCATCTGCC
>VEQB01000360.1 GCA_018883485.1 Bacteroidota bacterium | reverse complement strand
ATTAATAATTTCTATTAAAAACGAAAGCGGAAAAGAAATTCACCTGAAAGGGAATTTAATACCATTATTTAAAAATAATGAAGTACTTACTGTGCAATGTTTCTTTATTGATATTACTCAAAATGTACTAATCAATAATGAACAAGTTTTAGATTATTATGCTATCACAGCTGTTTTAATTAACCCAAATAATTCCAATACGATTTATCTTGCTATTAACGGATTTAAAGCAGATCCAACCAATCCCAATCAAGGGAAGTTTAGGGTTATAAAGTCATCTGATGGTGGGCTTACATGGAATGATATGTCTACAGGTTTGTCTCAATTTCCTGTTACATGTTTGGTGTTTCAAGAAGGAACTGAAGAAGTTTTATACGCAGGTACTGATTTGGGAATATATAGGTGGAATAAGCAGTTGCAAAAGTGGGAGTGTTATAGCAATGGTTTGCCTAAAGTTATCATAACAAATTTGGAAATAGATTATTGTCGCAACAAATTGTTATGCAGTACTTGGGGTAGAGGGATTTGGAAAGCCGACTTAAAACCAGTTGAAGATGTTTTTGAGATAACCCAGTCGCAAACTTGGGATGACATATCTTACCATGGTTTTAATACCAATGTGTCTGTTAAAAGTGGGGTAACGCTCACCATCAAAGGTAAGGTATCCTTTGCCAAAGACAATTGGCTTCAAATAGAGCCTGGCGCAAAGGTGATTATTGATGGTGGTAAACTATTTAATAATTGCAATGAAAATTGGGAAGGAATACATATTGCTGGCGACCCTAATAAAACTCAGTATCCAAATACGAACCAAGGCTATCTTTATATAAAAGATGCAGAAATAACCAATGCTGATGTTGCCGTTAGTACAGCAGCATTGAATGCTAATGGTACAATAAATTGGAGTAAAACTGGCGGTGGTATTGTTGTTGCCGTAAATACAACGTTCAGAAACAATAAGCGCCATGTGGAGTTTATGGAATATAAAAAAACAAACAATTATGCAGGTAATTTTACTAATTGTACTTTTGAATTAAACCAAACCTGTCCCAACAATGTTCCCACCTGCATGAATAACCTGACCATGGTAACAGCTTGGGGAGTGCATGGAATCAAGTTTTTTGGCTGTGAATTTAAAAATAACAACGGCGCTGCAAATGCAAACCTTCCTAATTATAACAGAGGAACAGGTATATTCACTTTAGACGCCACCATGCTAGTAAGTGCCACTTTAGACGCCACCACTTGCACTCCTCAGGATAGAGGGCAATTTAGAAATTTAACTCATGGTATTGAAAGTGTTCATAGCCCCTCATTTGCACTTAGTGGTCTAACAAATGTTAAACACCAAGATTTTGAACTAAACGATAAAGGTATTGTAATTGAAAATGGTGTAACCTATAATGTTTACAAAAACAATTTTGATTTAGAGGTTCCAGGTAATTATTATAATAGGTTTGCTAGCCCAACTGATTTAGAACAAGGTACTACAGGTATAGCAGGGATTTATTCGAATGGCAGTTCTGGTTTTCTAATTGAGCAAAATTATTTTACCTATCCAAACGCAAACCATGCTGCCAATGAAATTGTTGCTGGTTTGGTTTTACAAAACTCCGATGGAAATGGAGGAGGAGGAAGTGTTCGATTAAATCAACTAAGCGATGCTTACCTTGGCTGCCAAACACAACAAAATAACTTGGCATTGCAAATTAGCTGTAACCAGTTTACCGATAATGCCAATGCAATTAATCTAAATCCAGTTACCAATTCTATTAATTATGAAACACCATTTTTTGGGTTTTGTGCCTTAGGGAATTCACCATCTGCAATTGCACAAAGAACTGATTATTTCAATACCTTTTATACTAACTTAACCTATGATGCAGCAAATTATAAAATTGCTACCAAAACATACGTGGTTAAGCCTGGAGAAATTGATAGGCCAGACCAAAGTAAGAGTTTGAATCTAAACTTGGACTACTGTTCAGGAATAGGGACAGTTGGGGTTAAGGATAATTGTTCATTAACAGCTTCAATTCAAGAAAATTGTACCGGTACCATTGAAAATCCAAACCCCAATATTGGTAATTATTTTAGTTTAAAAACTCTAAAATTATACTGGCAAAATGAAGTGGAAAATGCTGGCCTTAGCGGAGAGTCTTTGGATCAAGCAAAGCGAAACCTACGTTTTTATAAAATAGAAAGTACTCAGGCACGAAACCATGTAATTTGGGCATATAATATGCGTGCTGTTTTTGATTCTACCTTTAATAACATAGATAGCATAATTGCCTTCTTACAAAATGAAACTGATATTGATTCACGCAAACAATTAATAGCAGCCTACTATGCTAAAGGCGATTACAATTTAGCAACCCAAAGCCTTTCTGCATTAGAGACTAACAAAGTTGAACTTACAGATTTTGCCACTTATTATAATCTGCTTATCAATGCTTTCATCAACAGCCGAAATATTTACAGTTTAAATTCTGAAGAAATTGCAGTATTAGAAACTTTGGCTGAGGATGGTATAACTTCTGCATCCTTATCTGCGCGAGCCATATTAAGTTTAACTCAAGGTAAGTGGTACGATTTGGTAATTGAAAGAGTGGTTGGGGAAGAACTTTTAACTAAGAGAAAACAATTAAATGAACTTGATAGTAATAATACAGTAACCTTATCTGCTCAAATCCTGAAAATTTTTCCAAATCCTGCCAATAATAGTTTCCACGTTTCTGTAAATACAGTTTTGGAAAACAATAAAATAATATTAAAAGATGCGGTAGGAAAAACTATTTTAGAACAAAAGATGCCAAATAATAGAGCTGAGTTGGATATAAATACAATGAGCTTAAGCAATG
>VEQB01000359.1 GCA_018883485.1 Bacteroidota bacterium | reverse complement strand
GAGCAATACTTTTACAAGGGCCACACCACGTCGCATAAAAATCAATCACAACAGCACCAGTACTAGGAATTTCAGAAAGTTCAGAGACAACTTTTACCATTTTTCTTTTCTATTCTAAAAACGTGATTGGTTTTAAAATCAAAGGGAACATCCCATGGTAAGTAGTATTCTTTGGTATCTTCTACCGCACCTGTGGCCAAAATATCTTTTAATGCTTCGTTGGCAGAAGCACTTTGGCCCGTACTAACCATGTAGGTAAAGGCAGCCTGACCCTGATACCAATTTTTAATGCGTTTAATATAATTTACTTCAATGCCTCTGGTACGCGCATAATCGCTATTAATGCGCATGGTTCTGCTAACTTCTCTTCCGGTAATATCTTTAATAATTACTGAGGTGGTGGTTACAAAATCATATTTGTCTTTAAAGAAGGCAGCAATAGTTAATGCGTCGTTTGAACCTAATGAACTTTTTAAACCTATTTCATAACTAATATCCACTTCTGGGTTTAAGTTAGGATTACCAACACGTGATAGGGTAGAGCGGTCTTGGTAATTTGGGTTCAAGCCGGGATAAATAAAACTTGGGTGAGGTAAAATAGTAGTATGCCCATAATTGAAGTAAAGCATTTTATTTTCTGCAATAGGAAAGGTGGCATTAATTTTGGGCAAGAACCTAAACTTATAGCGTAAGTCGCCAATTTTGGTGCTACTTTTTAAATAATCTTGGCGCACTTCTTCAAGGATAGGCGACCTTGGATCTGCCACAGCATTATCTACATATTTGCCTGGAGCCCAGTATTCAAAACGCCCGCCAATACTCGCAATTAAGCCTTTGTATTTAATTTGGTCGCTTATAAAAAATCCGCCACGTCTTGGGTTTACTTCCCAAACATCGCTCTGTTGTCCCAATCTAAATGTTTGCGAATAAGTTCCATCTGCCAATTGAATAGGAGCGCCAATCCAAGGGCGCACAATATCTATCCAAAGCATTTCTTGAAACTTTAGTTCGAAGCCAAATGTGAGTTTATTTAAGGAGTTTTTACTAAAATAATTTCCAGTTGCTTTGGCCACATATTCTTCCAAGTAATGGTGGTGCCATAAAGTGGCTATACCATTATTATTGTTGAACCCAGAGGGCGGATTAATAAATACCACACTATCGTTAGCCGTGGGCGGAAACACTTCTACTGGAAACTCATTGATAGAATTAGGGTCGAACACCTGGTCTACATTGGTTGGGCGCCAAGGTCTGCCGTTGGCATCTGCCCTTAATTGAACCAAGAATCTAGATACTGAAGCATTGTAACTTAAACGTTTATTTACAGAATGCTTAAAGTTTAACATCTGCATATACGCTTCATGGGTAAAGGTATTGGCGTTGTTCATTTGCTGACTAAAATTATATTGATAGCCAGGTTGAAAAGGAACATCATTGCCAAAAATACGCAGCATGTTAATGTCTTGGTTAATGGTAAGACTTCTTAACATGGTTCCTGTTAAAATTTTACCTTTCTTAAAATCATAACTTAGTTTAAAGAAGCCGCTCCAACGGTTGTCTTGGAAAGGGGCCCAAGCGGTTGGGTTCATTCCATGTTCTTTAACCAAAGAAGAACTAACTTGGCTTGCGGGATTGCGGTAAAATTCATCTGTAAAGCTAGCTCTAAAAGCCATATTTACTTTTAGCCTATTATCTAGGGCTTTTTTAAAAATGGGGCTACCAATGTTTAATTCTGCTACCTGGCTATTCCAAGTACTAACCCAATCTTGGTTGAACCTAAAATTATCTCGTTTATAACTAGCGCCAATATCTAATTTGTTCCCGGCAGTTCTAGTTTTGGTGCTAACAACACCTGCGGTGGCATCACCAATTTCTGCGCCAACACCGCCTGTGGTAATTTCAATTTCGCCTATGGCATTGGCGCCAATGTCTAACCCAAAACCTGTTCCTGCCATAGGGTCGGTAACAGAAACCCCGTCTATATAAGTACCTGTTTCGTAGGTGCGGCTTCCTCTAATACTTACACCCGCTGGTGATTGAATAACCCCGGGCTGGGTATTGATCATTTTTTGCAATTGGCGTGCTGGAGCTAGTTCAATGTTTTCTTGGGAGATGGTATTAATACTTTGGCCTTTTTCAATATCTATGAGTGGTTTTTTACCCAAAATAACAACCTCGTCCATATTGGCACTTGCATCTGATAAGCTAAAAACGCCTAAATCTCTGGTTTCTCCAGCTTTCAATTTAATGTCGGTTTGCAGTATTTTTTTATACCCAATGTAAGAAATTTCTATGCTATAGGTACCTGGTTTAATTCCCTTAATAGAGAACTTTCCATCTACATTGGTGGTGGTTCCAAAAGAAGTTCCTTTAATGAGCACAGTAACTCCAATTAGTTCAGATTTATCTTTTTTATCTATAACCTGTCCGCTAATTGCAGCTGTATTTTGGCCAAACAGATTTTGGTTTATTAAACAAAACAAGACTAGCCCTAAAAGCCGAGGTAAGTGATGAAATTTACTGCTCATTATTAATTGTGTGGCAATTTAAGAATAGCCTTTTAATTAACAAGCCCGTTAACATATTCTTAATGGGAGAAGAAGAAATTACTTTATTGGCGGATGACGGATGTATGATGACGGGTGATTGGTGAATAATGAAGCGCAGCCGAGAGGTTGTAGATACCATTACACTTTAATGATGTGCATAGAAACTAGCATGGTAAACCGAATTAAAAGCCAAGGGCCAAAAGCAGTTTTCTTAAATGCTAAAACCGATTCGGCTGATACTCCTGCATTAAGGCAAAAATGCGGTCGTAAATTTCTTCTGCATTGGGCTTGCTAAAATAATCGCCATCGGTGCCATAC
>VEQB01000358.1 GCA_018883485.1 Bacteroidota bacterium | reverse complement strand
AATTAAGCCTTACCCCATTACTTGATACAGATAAAAACCAATGGCTAAAACTGCCGCCAACCAAACTAAATTAATCAAGGCTTTAATCATCATACTTATATAAGCAATAACAGCAATAGCTAAAAAAACAGCACCAATGGTTAAGAGTTCGTTTTGATAAGAGGCCAAATAACTAATATCCTTAACCTGCAAAGAATGCATGAGCTCCTTACCAAAAGGGTAACTTGGTTTCTTATCTAAATAGCTTATGTTAATATACTCTAAAAAGGCCTTTCCCGCAATAATGGGCGAAGCTATCATTAACACTATACTTATTAATTTCTTAACAATCTTCATCATTCTATTTAGGCAATGGCTTTTTCAACCTCTTCTAAAATAGCATCGCAAGCACTGTGATTTTCTTGCAATAAAACTTTTGCTTTGGTTACTATTTCTTTTGCATAGGCTTCATCTTTTAAGCCCTTTGCATTTACTAAAACATTAAAGTAGGCGCCTCTTACAGCAGTTTTTATACAGAGCACACCAACACCCGCATCGGTAATAGAATTTTGATTTCCTTTTAGTACCATTTCTTTTAACATAGGCAAAATACCATAAGCAGTTTGCATTACCTCAAATGGAACTTCACAGGCATATTTAGTAGCCGCTTCTATGGCTGCTGTTCTGGCTTTCTTTTCGGCTTCATTACTTTTTGGTAAACCAAAAGCTTCCATAATTTTATTAAACGCCCTTGTATCTTCATCTACCGCTTTAAGTAATTTGTCTTTAGTGGCTTGACCCAAAGCCGCCCATTTACTAAAGTCTTCGTATTGTGCTTCCCATCCTCTTTTACCTGCACTTAAATTGGCCACCATTGTTCCTAAAGAAGCACCTAAACTACCCACATAAGCGCTAATAGAACCACCACCAGGGGCAGGACTCTCACTGGCAGTTTCATCGGCAAAGGCGCGTAGGTTCAACCCGATTAATTTCTCATCTGATGCTTTACGTAATTTATATTCTATAATTTTTTGTTGCGGATCAAAAGAACCTAACTCATCTAAGCCTAAAGATTTAATGGCTATTTGAATTAACTCGGCTTCACTAACACCAACAGAACGCTTTTGCTTTTGCAAAAAATATGTACCTGCGGCTAGCATGGCTTCTAACGGAATTAATCCAACCAACTCAGAGCCTGTAACTCTTAAGCCTCTGCGGTCTGCACTTTTACACACTTCATCAAAAGCTTTATGCACCGGTGTTATCTTATAATTGGTTAGGTTCATACTTATTTGGGCAATGCCATATTCTTCTATGAACCAACCAATGGCTTTGCAAGCTTTTAATGTACCAGGGATGCGCACATCATTACCTTCTGCATCTTTTACTACCTTGCCTGTAATGGGGTCGCCTTCGCGTTTTACCCTACCCGCCTCGCGCACATCAAAAGCTACAGAATTTGCCAAACGCACAGATTTGGTATTGAGGTTAATATTGTAGGCAATTAGGAAATCGCGCGCACCTATTACGGTTCCGCCAGCACGTTCATTAAAAACAGTTGGACCAAAATCTGGCTTCCACTCTGGTAATTTTATTTTATCAAAAAATCCTTCATACTCACCCCCACGAATAACAGATAAATTATTGCGCTCTTGGTTGGGTTGCGCATATTCGTAAAGGTAGGCAGGTATGGCCAATTCATTGCCTACGCGAGCCGCTAACTTAACTGCCCAAGTTGCAGTTTCTTCCATAGAAATACCACTTACAGGAATTAAAGGGCAAACATCTGTAGCGCCCATGCGCGGGTGCTCGCCCTTGTGTTTGCGCATATCTATAAGTTCTGAAGCTTTTTTAATAGCCAAAAATGCCGCTTCAATAACTGGCTCTGGCTCGCCCACAAAAGTTACTACCGTTCTATTGGTAGCCTTTCCAGGGTCAACATCCAATAACATTACACCAGAAACTTTCTCAATTTCATCTGTAATCTGCTTAATAATACTTAGGTCGTTCCCTTCGCTAAAATTAGGAACACATTCTATTAGTTGTTTCATGTTAGTTTTTAGTGTTAAGTTTTAAGTGTTAAGTGTTAAGTGTTAAGTTTTGGTTTTGGGTTCCCCCCTGGAAGGGGGGCAAGGGGGGAAGATTTGTGTTTCCGTCCTCCATCATTTCACTATTACATCCTCTATAAAATCAAAATTTAATTCTCGATTAACCAATTGCCTAATTTGTTGACGCTGGTAATTTAATTCATTTCTTAAAGGGGCAGAGCTAATATGGATAATCAACTGCCCTTTCACCACATGAATTTTATCGGTATATTTTGCAATAGGATCGCCCACCCAATTGGGCCAGCCTGCAATTATTTTAGCCTCAAGCAACTTTGGCTTTAGCTCACCTTGATCTACAAAACTGTTAATCAAATCTTTAAGCGGCTGTTCTTCTTTAAATCTCATAATTTTACTCGTTCAAATATCGATAAAAAGGAGTGCAAGTGTATGCCAATTGTAAATTTGACAAGAAACAGTTTTTGCTAACTTATAAATCAATATCTTGCGCACGATTTTATTAAAAACTATTCAATGGCTAAAATTAAGTTTAATAACAGTAATGCTCAATTTTTTAACACCTTAAAAAGTCGTGTAGATGCTTACTTTGAAGATAAAAAGATTAACCCAACAGGTAATTTTAAACTTTATCTTAAAACAGCTATTCTACTTAGCATTTTAGTGGCATGCTACGTAACGCTTGTATTTTTCACGCCCGAAAATGGTTGGTTATCCTTGTTTTTAGCAGCAGTTATGGGATTTGATATGGCTGCTATAGGTTTTAATGTAATGCACGATGGAGGTCATGGTAGTTACAGCAGCAGAAAATGGGTAAACGACATGATG
>VEQB01000357.1 GCA_018883485.1 Bacteroidota bacterium | reverse complement strand
GAACTGAATTATTCAGAATGGAAAATTCAATTTTCAGTAATATAAAAACTCAAGTGTAACAATCAAATTTCAACAGAAATGAAAGAATATAAATTATTTATTCTTTAGGTCTATTCAAAACAATAAAAATCATGAAATAAAAATGCCTTCACACAAACTCTCATTTGCATGAAGGCATTAATTGAATTAGGCAATAAATTTACTTTTTTGCTTCTTCCAATTCTAAACCATATTTAGCTACAAAGGCTTTTTGTTTAGCTAAAAAATCATTCTGATTTTGGTCGTAAACAGCATTCAAGGCTTCTTCTTCTTTTTTCACTTCATCAGCTTCTTCTTGTGTTAGCTCTGTTTTTTCTGCTATCATTTGATCAACCTTTTTTAACAAGGCATCTTCCTTGTTTAAAAAATCTTTAGTCTGAGTAAGAAAGGTGATATAAGCATTTTTAAAATCAGCATCATCCCCTAAATTGTTTAAGGCTTCTGCACGTTTTAATTCCGAATCCACCAATTGGGTTAATCCAATAAAAAATGAATCCACTTGTGTCTCCGATGCATTCCATGCATCAAAAGCTGCAATCACCTTTAATTGTCCATTGATGATACTTTCGTTGTAATCAAGTGCATCCTGCTTGCTTACACCTCCGCAGGCAATCATGCCTGTTAAAAATAAAACCAGCATTCCGGTTTTAAAAAATTGAATGGTTTTCATGTTTTCGAATAAAACAGATTGTTCCTTTTTTTCCTAAACAAGTTTTCATTTTCAATCCGCAACTTTTTATTTTTAAGAAAATAAAGGCCAAATTTTACCCCAAATTCTTGGATTCATTTGCATCCAAAAAATCTATTTCATGGGCAAAATCAACACAGAATCAAAGCCATATGTTAAGAAATTTAGTTATTATCACAATAATCCCATACCTTCGCACACCCAAACATTTCAATTTGCCGAATCTTCTTGCAAAAGCCTAAGCTCTGAAAAATGGATGAGCAATCACAATTAAAAATCTATAATGGCTAAATCACAAGAAACATTCAGTAAAAAAGAAAAAGAAAAACAAAAAATAAGAAAGCGTAAAGAAAAAGAAGAAAAGAAAGAGAACCGTAAAGCTAATTCTAATAAGGGTCAAGGCATAGAAAGCATGATGGCTTATGTAGATGAAAACGGCAACCTTACTTCGGTTCCGCCAGATCCAAAAAAGAAAAAGGAATTTAATGCAGAAGACATGATTATTGGCACAGCCAAGCAAGTCTTTGTGCAAGAAGATCCCATTAAAACAGGCATTGTAAGTTTTTTCAACGAAGATAAAGGCTATGGCTTTATCAAAGAAACCCTTACCAAAGAAGGTGTATTTGTACACATGTCTAACTTACTTACCCCAATTAAAGAGGGCAATAAAGTACAATTCGAAATAGAAAGCAACCAAAAAGGCCCTTACGCCGCAAAGGTTCAAATCATTCCTTAGTAGGCTCCACGGCCTGATAAATATGGGGCAGGTTTCTGCCAAAACCATCGTAATCTAAGCCATATCCCACCAAGAATTCATTTCCTACTTCAAAGCCCGTAAAGTGCACTTCTAAAGGCACTTTCAGCGCTTTAGGTTTTAAGAGCAAGCTGCAAATTTTTATTTGAGATGGCTTAGCTTTAGCCAATTCTTTAACCAAGTAATCCATGGTAAGGCCAGAATCAATTATATCTTCTAAGATAATTACTTCTCGCCCCTCAATAGGAATATTGAGCCCAATTAGCTCTTGTACCTGCCCACTGCTTTGCATGCCATGGTAGCTAGCCACTTTTACAAACTGTATCTCGCAAGCAAAATCGAGTTGCCTAAGCAAATCTGCCGCAAAAATAAAAGAGCCATTTAAAACAGCAATGAAGATAGGGCTTGTGGTTGCTAACTCAACATTCATTTGCGCTGCTAATGAGGCTATACGCTGCCTAATTTTTGGTTCAGAAATATGAATTTGAAAAGCTAAATCTTTAATTTGGATATGTTCCATTTGGTGTAATTCTTCGTCTAAAATAGTTACTCATTTAAAAACCACCAAAACCAATCCGAATTTTATATACTTGCATGAAGATATAGCTTACATGAAAGTAGATTTTGATTGCAATCTTTGTGGCCACCACCAAGGCCATACCATTCCCTTTAGATACGCTTTTAAGGACCGATTCTTATGGGGAGTTGCCTGCGATAAGTGCGAGCTAGTTTCTATATGGCCTCGCCCATCGGATGCAGAAATAGAAGAGATGTATGCCGATGATTATTTTACTGGGTCTGACAAACAAACCCACCACATGGAAAACTCCTATTTAGAAATTTTAGGTTCAGGCGACTACCAGCAAGGTATTGATGAAATGAAAAAATATTGCACTTCGGGTAATATTTTGGATGTAGGTTGCGCCACAGGTAACTTTATATACTTGCTCAGTAAAAATGGTTATCAGGTAAAAGGTATTGAATTATCTTCTTTTGCAGCAGAATTTGGCAGAAAGAATTTTGGTATTGATATTATTAACAAGCCCTTTTCTTTTAATTTGTTGAACCAAGAGTTGCCAGAAAATTATTTTGATGTGGTAATGATGAATGATGTGTTGGAACATTTTACCAACCCAACAGAAGCGATGGAATTGACCTATAAAATTCTTAAACCGGGTGGTGTTGCCTTAATACAATTGCCTGGCACTTTAAATTTAATTTCGAGTAAGCTGGCCTTTATATTTTACAGGTTAATTGGTTCACAAAAAACCATGCGCATACCACCTTATCATTTAACAGAATTCAATAGTAAAACCGCAACCAAAATGTTCGAGAAATGCGGGTTTAGCAAAACCATTATTAAGGAAGAAATTAAAGCACCAAGCACTAT
>VEQB01000356.1 GCA_018883485.1 Bacteroidota bacterium | reverse complement strand
ATGGGGTTTGGGCAGAGGCGGTACTATATAATAATAATCCCATTTGGAAAAAAAATACCCCCATTTGTTTATTTATAAATTTTAAAAAATTATGTAAAGTCAATAAATTTTTCATTTTAATCAATTTTAAAATACCAATTTTTTTTAATAAGATGGGAAGGTTGCATTAATAAAATTCATACAATTTTCTTGTTACATTCTAGCATTAAAAAACAGCCTGAATTCCGAGTTTTTTATAGTCACAAGGTCCCATTTTTTTTCCTGTCGAGCACCTGTTAATTTGATAAATCAATGAAATTTCATGTGTATGAATATTATTTGTAGATATACCTGTAAAATTAAAATCAAGACTATAAGTGACACGTAAATTACTCTCCATTTCATTTTTTACAGGAATTACAGCACCTATATTTAGTAAAAATGCATTTGTATTTTTTAGTTGGTTTTGGGCTATATTAGTTCTAAGACCTAGACCACCATACAATTTTTCAGAGTGTATATTAGCACCTAAGTCAAGAAAATTCGATTTTACAACCTTAAAGTTTTGTAGTGAAAGCCGAGCGTATGGCACTAAATTTAATTTTAACATTTCATTCTTCGTTTTCAACTGATAAATCATGCCAGCATGTATTTGATACCTTCTTGGAATTTTGTTTTCGCCAATAATTCCTAAATCAGGTTCAAATAAGTGAAATACTGAAAATCCATAGTGAAACATATTCAATTCACCTTTTTTGATTGGAAATCTATTTAAAAAACCAAATGAAAAATCCTGATTATTTCTTGAATTTGTTGAAAGATTGGAATTAATGGAAGTGCCATTAATTCCATATATTGGATCATATTGGTCGCTAAATGTTAATTTAGACCAATCAAGAGATTGATTGATGTAGTCATATTGTAATGAAAAAAATAAAACATTTTGAATATTATAACAAAATGAAATACCTGCGGTTGTTGTTTGTAATTTACCATCGCCTAAAGTTTGTTTTTTAGTTAGGAAACCAAGTCCAATATTTTTAAATTTACATAGGCCTTGGTCTATAGAAAACGTCAACAAATCAAATTTACCTGAATTGGGTGTAAATTGAGTTCTAGTGCTTATGACAGAGGTTAGCTGCCCCCAGTTTAATCCAGTAAATGCTGGATTTAAAAATAGCTTATTATTTAAAAGCTGGGTATTAATAAAATCCTGTCCAAACGTAATATTCCAAACGCAGATTAAAAATAATGTTAGTGAATACCTTTTAATAAATAATTTCATCATCTTATCAAAGTTACGTTACCTGGTCTTGCTTGTAATCCATAATTAGCCTCATTGCTATTCGTCATACCCTTCCAAGGCTCATTGTTGGTGAAAATCGCTTCAGATACAACCCAAATGTAGACTCCCTGTGGACATGGATTATTGTTTAGGTCATAGCCTTTCCAAGCTTCATTAGGTCTTCCTGCTGCATCTAAAGAAGTACTTTCCCAGACCAAAATGCCCCATTGCGAAAAAACCTTTATGTGATATTTTTTTAATTCAATCCCTATTGGCAAAAATTCATTAGGGCCACCTGTACCTAAATCTGGTGTAAATGCATTCGGAACATAAAGTCCATTCCAATACCCAGGTAAGCAAACAGTGTCTGTTATAGCCGAATCGCAGTTATTTGTTGACATTACCCTAAGCTTAACAGTAAAACAGCCAGAATCTCCATCAGCGTACTTGTTACGTGTGGTTTCACCTGTTCCATTTTTGCCATCTCCAAAATTCCATTCAAACTTATTACCATTAATACCGGTGCTAGTAAATACAATATCTCTATATGGTTTTTGTATTGTTAAAAGTTCATGAGTAAAACTCGGGATAGGTTTTGGATGAACAATAATTGTTTTATTTACTTGAATACTATCTGAACAAACTTTTCCAGCAAAGGCAACCAAACTTACATTATAGGTGCCGCTCTTATAATAAATATGCTGAGGATTTTCAAGGGAAGAGGTTGTGCTATCACCAAAATACCACAAATATGTTTTACTGAATTTACTTTTGTTTGTGAAATTCACAGTCAAAGGAGTACATCCCGCATTTACATCAAAATCAAAATCAGGTTCAGGTTTATTAAATATTTCAAAATCTTGGGTAATGGTATCATAACAGAAATAGGTATTTTCAGCTGTTAGTTGAATTTTATACTTACCAATGCCAGAATAATAAGAACGTGGATTGGTAGCATTGGAGCTATTGCCATTGCCAAAATCCCACGCAAAAGAATTGGCCCCTTTACTTTGATTTGTAAAATTAACCCACACAGGGCCAGTACAAGTGTCTTTTGGCGTATAATCAAATAGAGCTGTTGGTATAGGGTATACCTCAATTTGTTTAAAGGCAGAATCTTTGCAACCTAAAATTGAAGTGGCTACTAATTTTATCGTATAGGTTCCTGGTTTATTAAATTTATATGGAACGTCTTTGGTTACAGCAAAATTACTATCGCCAAAATCCCACGCATAATAATGGTTTCCATTGCTTATGGCAGTAAAATTAAAGTAATGGTTCAAACATCCTCTATTGGTATCTGCTGCTATAGAAACAATAGGAGTGGCTTGCACAATTAAGGAATCTTTTTGTATAGATTTACAAGTGTTGAAGTTAGATGTGAGTGTTGCTGTAAAAACCTTCTTACCTGTTGAGGTATAAACATGTGTTGGGTTATAGGCAATGGATGAATCTCCATCTCCAAAATGCCACACAATGTATCCGCTATCTTGTAAATTAGATACAAATTGAACGGGTTGGTTCACACAAATATTACCTACACTTTTGCCAATGGTAAAGCGAGGCTTAGGATAAACATAAATAATCACAGAACTGGTATCATAGCTACAATTATTG
>VEQB01000355.1 GCA_018883485.1 Bacteroidota bacterium | reverse complement strand
ATAGAAAATACTACCCCTAAAGATTGTGCCCAATCTGGCAATGAACTATATAACAAATGGTGAGGCCCAGCCCAAATATATAAGAAGATAAGGGTCCAAAAGTGAAGAATAGATAATTTATAAGAATATACTGGGCGATTAACTGCTTTAGGCAAATAGTAATACATTAATCCTAAATAAGGTGTAGTTAAAAAGAAAGCCACCGCATTGTGACCATACCACCATTGCACTAAGGCATCTTGAACACCTGCATAAACCATATAACTTTTTGTCCAGCTAATAGGTAATTCAATTGAATTAACGATATGCAATACCGCAACGGTTACAAACGTGGCTAAGTAAAACCAAATAGCTACATACATATGACGCTCTCTTCGTTTAATGATAGTGCCTATCATGTTTACCCCAAAGGCTACCCAAACTATAGCGATGGCAATATCTATTGGCCATTCTAACTCTGCATACTCTTTAGAACTGGTAAGGCCTAAAGGTAAAGTAATAGCTGCAGCAAGAATAATTAATTGCCAACCCCAGAAATGGAAATTGCTTAAAAAATCACTAAACAATCTTGCTTTACACAAACGTTGTAAAGAATAATAAATACCAGCAAATATTGCATTACCCACAAATGCAAAAATCACCGCATTGGTGTGTAAAGGTCTAATACGACCAAATGAAAAATATGGAAGGTTAAAATTGAACGCAGGATAATACAGCTGAATAGCTGCAAGTAAACCCACTAGCATTCCAACAACCCCAAAAATTACTGAGGCAATGATGAAATTCCGGACTATCCGGTTATCGTAGTTGAAGTTTTCTATTTGCATAGGTGGTGAATTTGAATTTCGGAATCAAAAATAAAGGGCAGCTTCAGACAGAAAAATGACAATACTTATAGGAAGCACTGATTTTTATCAGTTTATTATTTATTAGCATTAACCTTAATGGTATTGGCATCCTCTGTAATAGGTTTATCCTCAAAAAGTATGCGCACAGAGGGGGTGTAGTCATCATCCATCTGCCCACTTTTAACAGTCCAAATAAATGCCCCTAAAAATCCTAGGGCTAAAAAAAGGCTACAACCAATCAATAAAAATATTATATTCATTTGGCTATAAATTAATTGTATGCAATACCTTTAAATAAACCTCTTCTTTTGGCATAAAGCCAGGTTCCTAAAGTGGTAAAACTAATAACACTAACACTACTTAAGGGCATAAGAATTGCGGCAACAATAGGCGACATGGTGCCGGTAACTGCAAAGCTCAACCCCACAATATTATACAAGAGAGAAATTACGAAGCTCATGCGAATTATGCGCATCGTATCTTTAGCATAAACAAAAAACTTCGCCAGTCTGGTAAAAACAGAAGCATCCATGATGATATCGCTGGAAGGCGAAAAATTGGCAGTATTTTCACTAACAGAAATACCCAAGTTAGCTGCTTTTAAAGCACCAGCATCATTTAAACCATCGCCAACCATGGCCACTTGGGCTCCATTAGCTTTGAGGTTATTGATATAAAGTAATTTTTCAGAAGGACTTTGATGAAAGTGCAGTTCGGTTCCCATAGGAAAAAATTGCTGTAATCTTACTTTCTCAGCATCATTATCTCCAGAAATTAAACTCATTCTTTTTGAACCTAACTGGGCAATTACTTCCTTTAAACCCTTTCTATAAGCGTGTGTAATTTTAAAGAAACCCTTGTATTGCCCATTGAGTTGTATACCAACATAAGATGAAAGTTGATCGGCATTAGGTTCAAAACCTGTTAGCCCCAGATAAGTTGCCGAACCAAGCAATACAGTTATGCCGTTTATATTTGCAGTAACACCTTTTCCGCCTAATTCTTTAAACTGAAGCACACCGCACTTATTGGCATAAGTAGGCATTAAATGATTTGCAATTTTTTTACTTAAGGGGTGAATTGAATTATTGGCGATAGCATAAACGGCTTTCCATTCGTCTTCTGTTAATGCATCACCTACAAATTGAATACTTGCCTCTGCCGCTTGGGTAATAGTGCCCGTTTTATCAAAAACAATATGGTCTATTTTAGCCATCTGTTCTATGATCTCTGGCGATTTTAAATAAAACTTCGCTCTTCCCAACATGGTTAAACCATTGCCTAAGGCAAAAGGGCTAGAAAGAGCAAGTGCACATGGGCAGGCAATAATTAAGACGGCAGAAAACGCTGCTAAACTTTTGGTTGGATCAAAAAGTAACCAAAAAATACCTGCGCTTAAAGCTATTGCTATGAGGGCAATTGTAAAATACTTACTTACAATAGATTGAAAGGTAATGATCTGACTTTCTCGATTTTTTACAAAATGTTCACTATTCCAAAGCTGTGTTAAATAACTTTGGGAAACTGGCTTACACACTTCTAATTCAATGGCTGCGCCAATTTGCCTACCGCCAGCATACACCACTTCACCCAATACTTTTTCTATTGGCAAACTTTCTCCTGTAACAAAACTAAAATCAATTTTTGCTTCTCCATTTAGGAGAATGGCATCGGCAGGTATTATTTCTTGATGCCGAATGAGCATCCTATCTCCTACTTTTAATTTAGTAACTGGAACCGTGAGTTCTTTACCTTCTTTAAGCAAAGAAACAGCAACCGGAAAATACGACTTATAATCTCTTTCAAAAGACAATGTATCGAAAGTTCTTTGTTGAATCCATTTACCAATAAGCAAGAAAAAAACCAAGCCTGCTAAGGTGTCAAAAAAGCCAACTCCAGAATGTGAAATCACCTCATAACTGCTTCTTAAAAACATGATTAAAATTCCTAGCGCCAATGGAAAATCTATATTAATTATTTTGTTTTTTAGACTTTGATAAGCCGAAACAAAATACCCTTGAGCACTATATAAGAA
>VEQB01000032.1 GCA_018883485.1 Bacteroidota bacterium | reverse complement strand
CTCCTATACTGCCCACCTACCTCAAACAAGGCTGCTGTTATTTGACCCAAAGAGCAATATTTCACAGTTTCCATTAATTCTTCAAAAAGATTTCCATTGTGTATAGCTACTTGTTGTAATTTCTTTAAGGCAATTTCTCCTTGGGTAGCGTTACCTTCTTTCAATTGGTTCAACATAGTAATTTGGTATTCTTTTTCTTCAGTAGTAGATCTAATTACTTCTTTAGGTAAAATAGTTGGCGATCCTTTAGAAGATAAAAATGTATTTACACCAATAATTGGATACTCGCCAGTGTGTTTTTGCATTTCATAATACAAACTTTCTTCTTGTATTTTGGTGCGTTGATACATGGTTTCCATTGCGCCTAAAACACCGCCTCTTTCTGTAATTCTATCAAATTCGCTTAGCACTGCTTCTTCCACCAAATCTGTAAGCTCTTCAATAATAAACGAACCTTGCAATGGGTTTTCATTTTTTGCTAAACCTAACTCACGGTTTATAATTAATTGGATGGCCATTGCCCTTCTTACAGATTCTTCGGTAGGGGTGGTTATCGCTTCATCATATGCATTGGTATGTAACGAATTACAATTATCATAAATGGCGTATAAAGCTTGTAAGGTGGTTCTTATATCATTAAAATCTATCTCTTGTGCATGTAAACTTCTTCCACTGGTTTGAATATGGTATTTAAGCATTTGGCTCCTTTCGTTGGCACCATATTTTAACTTCATGGCTTTGGCCCAAATTCTTCTAGATACCCTACCAATAACTGCATATTCTGGGTCTACTCCATTAGAAAAGAAGAAAGATAAATTAGGGGCAAAATCATCTATGTTCATTCCCCTGCTGAGGTAATACTCTACAAAAGTAAAACCATTAGAAAGGGTTAAAGCCAATTGCGTTATTGGATTTGCCCCTGCTTCTGCAATATGGTAGCCACTGATAGAAACCGAGTAGAAATTACGGATGCCTTCGTTAATAAAATATTGTTGTACATCGCCCATTACGCGCAAACTAAACTCGGTAGAAAAGATGCAGGTATTTTGCGCTTGGTCTTCTTTTAAAATATCGGCTTGAACCGTTCCTCTAACTTGTTTTAAAGTATTTGCTTTAATCTTCGCGTACACCTCTGCAGGTAACACCATGTCTCCACTTACACCCAATAGCATTAAACCTAGGCCATCGTTGCCTTCTGGTAAGGTTTCATTGTACGTTGGACGTTGCGTTCCTCGCTCTTTAAATATGGCATTTATTTTATCATCCACCTCTTTCTCTAAACCATTTTGTTTAATATAAATCTCACATTGCTGGTCTATAGCAGCATTCATAAAGAAGGCGCAAAGTATTGCCGCGGGTCCATTAATGGTCATCGATACAGATGTTTTTGGATCAGCCAAATTAAAACCAGAATACAACTTTTTAGCAGCATCTAAACTCCAAACACTAACTCCAGAATTTCCAATTTTACCATAAATATCTGGCCTATGGTCTGGGTCGTTGCCATATAAAGTTACCGAATCAAACGCTGTGCTTAAACGTGCGGCGGGCATACCTAAACTTACATAATGAAAACGCTTGTTGGTGCGCTCTGGGCCGCCTTCTCCTGCAAACATCCTTGTAGGGTCTTCGCCTTCTCTTTTAAAAGGATAAATACCTGCGGTATAAGGAAACTCGCCAGGGAAATTTTCTTGTAAGGCCCATCTTAAAATATCGCCCCAACCTTTAAATTTAGGGGTTGCTACTTTGGGTATTTGCGAATGCGATAAAGACTCACTATGGGTTTGAATTTTTATTTCTTTGTCGCGTACTTTAAAGATGAAGAACTCGTCTTTATACTGTTTTATTTTTTCTTCCCAATTATCTAAAATTAATCTATTTCTAGGATCAAGATCTAATGATAAGGTTTCATAGGTTTCTTGTAGTCCTTTTAACAAGCGGTCTTTATCTTCTAATTTAGAAGCTTTAATGGTTTCAATAGACGACTTTAAGCCATAGAGTTTATCTGCAATATCTGCTTGTTTGGTAACCCATTTATCATAATTTCTATTGTTCTCAGAAATTTCAGATAAATACCTGTTGCGTGAAGGAGGAATGATGTAAATTTTTTCACTCATCTCCTCGCTAATGTGGTAATTAGACTTTAAAGCAGCGCCCGTTTTTTCATGAATCTTATTCATTACTTCCTTGTATAATCGGTTCATACCTGGATCGTTAAATTGGGAAGCTATGGTGCCATAAACAGGCATGGTGTCTGGGTCTTTGTCAAACAGCACATGGTTGCGCTGGAATTGTTTTTTTACATCTCTTATGGCATCCAAAGCACCTTTTTTATCAAACTTATTCAGCGCAATAATGTCAGCAAAATCTAGCATGTCTATCTTTTCTAACTGGGTAGCGGCGCCGTATTCAGGGGTCATTACATACAAGCTTACATTGCTATGTTCAATAATTTCTGTATCGCTTTGCCCAATGCCAGAGGTCTCTAAAATAACCAAGTCAAATCCTGCGGCTTTAACAATATCTACTGCCTCTTTAACATATTTAGATAAGGCAAGATTACTTTGCCTTGTGGCTAATGAACGCATATAAACTCTTGGATTACTTATAGCATTCATTCTAATCCTATCGCCTAATAAAGCACCGCCTGTTTTACGCTTGCTTGGGTCAACCGAAATAATAGCTACTGTTTTATCTTTAAAATCGAGCAAAAATCTACGCACCAATTCATCTACCAAAGAAGATTTACCCGCCCCACCGGTGCCAGTAATTCCAAGCACAGGCACTTGCGCTGCTTCAAGTCCATTTGTTTTTACAATTTTTGCATATGCATCCGGAAAGTTTTCTGCTGCAGAAATTAAGCGAGCAATAGCATGGTAGTCTTTCTCTTTTACATGCTTAATTTCCCCATTCAGATTGGCTCCTGTAGGGAAATCACATTTCATGAGCATGTCGTTTATCATACCTTGTAATCCCATTGCGCGACCATCATCTGGGTGGTATATTCTTGTGATACCGTATGCTTGCAATTCAGCTATTTCTTCTGGAAGAATAGTGCCACCACCACCACCAAAAATGCAAATATGGCTACATCCTTTTTCTTTTAATAAATCGTACATGTATTTAAAATACTCTACATGCCCACCTTGGTAGCTAGTTAATGCAATAGCATTGGCATCTTCTTGTATGGCGGTGTTCACTACTTCCTCCGCACTTCTATCATGCCCAAGGTGTATCACTTCTGCTCCACTTGCCTGTATAATTCTGCGCATAATGTTAATGGCAGCGTCGTGTCCATCAAACAAACTAGCGGCTGTAACAACTCTAATCTTATTTTTTGGGATATATTTTTCGATAATTTCCATTCCTTTTTGTATTGATTAAAAGGCAAAAATAAGAATTTTGCGCATGTTAAGGGGGGTAAAATGAGAAGAGGGGGTAAGCCAAGCTAAATTTTACTACATTTGTCATCTAAATTAGAATCCATGGAATTAAAAGACTTAGTAGCCATTGCTGGCCAAAGTGGCCTTCACCACGTTGTAGGTAGAAGTAAAAACGGACTTATTGTCGAAACCATTGGCACTGGAAGAAGGTTTTCAACCAGCTTTCAAGATAAAGTTTCGGTATTGGAAGATATCTCTGTTTATACCGTAAATGAAGATATGCGTTTAGTTGATGTGTTTGTTGCGCTTAAGGCCAAAGGAGATGCACCAGAAGCTAAGGGCGATTTAAAGGAGGTTCGCAAATATCTTGTTGAAGCAATTAACCTAGACAGTGAACGTGTGTATGATAATGATATTAAGAAATTAATGAATTGGTTTCATTTGTTAAAGGATGTGCTTGATTTTGAAAAGTTAAAAGCCTCACAAACCAACGGTTCTGAAACAGCCGAAGAAGTTGGCACTGAAGAGGTGAAAGAAAAGAAAGTTGCAAAAGCAGCAGCAGTTAAAACCGAGGTAAAAAAACAGGTTAAAACAGCTACCCCAAAAGCAAATAGCAAGGCAAACAATAGCAATAAAACTACGTTCAGGCAGAAATCTGTATAACTATATTATGTTTTATTCTTAAACCCGCTTCGGCGGGTTTTTTGTTTTTTATCGTTAAGTTAATTATCCGGTTTATTGGATTTTTGTATGTCAAATTTTTATTTATATCAACAATTTATAAATATTTATATTAAAATTTGTTCTACAACGCCTAAACAATAAATAAACTGCAATTATGAAAAACCTCAGAACAGTGGTTGTAGATGACAACCCATTTGACTTATTGTCAATCCAAGATGCTTTATTACTCAACGGACATTATACCATTGAAACCACTTACTTAAATGGGTCAGATTTCTTAAATGCCTTACAAGAAAAGAACTTAGAATTTGATTTGTTAATCATAGATTACAGAATGCCAATTTTAAGCGGTATCGATACCTTAAGAATATTAAGCACCCAATCTATCAATTTTAAGGTACTCATGGTTTCTCATGGATTTTACCAACATATATTTAACGATTTATCGCAATTGGGCTTTAGAAATTATTGCAGAAAGAAGCCAGATACTATTTTAGAGTCAATACCTAGAGTAATGGCTGGGGTAAATATTTACCAAGATTTAGAAAGTTTAAAAAACTGGGAGCGCATGTCGGAGAAAAATGCCTTGCGCCTTAAAGATGAAAGTCATTGGAGGAGTGAGTTAACGCCAACAGAAATAAAGCTTATCCGTTTAATGTGCAAAGGCTTTAGTTCTAAAGAAATTGCTGCTAAAATGGGGTATGAACCGTCTAGTATAGAAAAATACAGAGGTTTATTGGTTCGTGCACTAGATCTAAGGAGTTCTGGCCAATTGGTATCTTGGGCGTTTACCCAAGGTATTGTAACGCCTTCCTCTATTTTTATGGAAGCTCCGGAAGATTACCTCGGAATTTATAAAAGAAAAGAATCTTAAAACTTATTCAAAGTACCGCATAATTTGATGCCCAGAGTCTTTCAAAAATTTATCTCGTTTCATCAATTCAATATCACTTTTCATCATATCTTTTACCAATGCTGGTAAATCATATTTTGGTTTCCATCCCAATTGCGTTTGCGCTTTTGTTGGGTCGCCTATTAATAAATCTACCTCGGTTGGGCGATAATAGCGCGTATCTACTGCCACTATTTCATCGCCAATTTTAGCACTCGTTTGCAGGCCTAATTTAGCTTGTAAATCAGCGTCAAAACTTTCAATAACTCCTCGCTCATTAGCATGCTCACCTTCAAATCTTAAGTTAATTCCTGCCTCTGCAAATGCCATTCTTACAAATTCTCTAACAGTAGTGGTTACGCCTGTTGCTATTACAAAATCTTCTGGCTTGTCTTGCTGTAAAATTAAGTACATAGCTTCAACGTAATCTTTAGCATGACCCCAATCTCTTTGCGCATTAAGGTTTCCTAAATAAAGTTTATCTTGTAATCCCATGGCAATTTTAGAAGCTGCTCTGGTTATTTTTCTGGTCACAAAGGTTTCGCCTCTTATTGGGCTTTCGTGGTTAAATAAAATTCCATTGCAGGCATACATGCCATATGCCTCACGGTAGTTTACAGTAATCCAATAACCATATAATTTTGCAACTGCATAAGGAGAACGCGGGTAAAAAGGGGTGGTTTCGCTTTGGGGTACGGCTTGAACCAAACCGTATAACTCAGAGGTGGAAGCTTGATAAATTCTGGTCTTTTGGGTCAAACCTAATAAACGAATGGCTTCTAATATTCTTAAAGTTCCTATTCCATCTGCGTTGGCTGTATATTCAGGGGTTTCAAAACTCACCTGTACATGGCTCATTGCTGCCAAATTATAAATTTCATCTGGTTGCGTTTCTTGGATAATGCGAATCAAATTAGTACTATCTGTAAGATCGCCATAGTGCAATTTTAGATTAACATTTTTCTCATGCGGATCTTGGTATAAATGGTCAATTCTATCCGTATTAAACAAAGAGCTTCTGCGCTTAATACCATGCACCATGTAGCCTTTTCGCAGTAAGAATTCTGCTAAATAAGCGCCATCTTGGCCAGTAATTCCTGTAATTAATGCTGTCTTCATAGTTCGCAAGATAAGATTCAATTTCGAAAATTATGTCTTTGAATATTTTAATTGCCTTCTATTAGAAAGCTTCTGCAACAAAAAAATAAAAGTAACCACCTTCCCGGCCGTAGGCATAATCCAATCTAATATTGAGTCGCTCTAAGGGATTTACATAAAAACGAAGGCCAGCCCCGACAGAATATTTGATTCTATCTAAACTTAAATCGCTTGTTTGTTTAAATACATCTCCTGCACCAGCAAAAGTTACCATTCCTAAACGCCAAAATAAAGGAAATCTATATTCTGCTTGGCCCCCAATAAAATTAACGTCCCTAAAACGATTTTTGGGATAACCTCTCAATAAATCATCGTTCCCTACTGCCGATAAATCTAATAATGGAACCTGGCCATAGCCCAATCTAGATTTAGCTTGAATAGCCAAAACATGCTTGGGTTTTAATTGCCAGTATTTTTGATACAAAGCATTAAAATAGGTGAAGTTAAAGGTGCTGCCTATGGCAGGTCTATAAAAGTAAGAAGATAACTCTAGTAAATTTCCTTTGTAAGGATTAATAATATTGTCCCTATTATCAATAATACCCACAAGGCCAATTGCAGATTGAACACCTCCGTCATAGCCCGCGATACTTCCACTTTCTAATAGCCCTTGTGGCGTATATTCAAAGCCATACTCTTTTTCGTAATGGTAATCAAATCCTAAAAATAAGGAAGACTTAAATTTCTTTAGAAAAAGCGACTTAAAACTTAGTAAACTGTATTCGTATTTCTCTTCATTAGATTTAGGTGTGGCATTGCCAACGCCATAAAACCTATCAGGGAAATTGCGGAAGCGAAATTCCCCCTTAAAAAGGTAATTTTCATTTCTGGTAAAAATATTGTACTGCCCCCAAATATCAAACTGTTTGTTTTGAGTGTAATCTGTAAATAATTGAACATTAGATACCCTTGTCTCGTGTTCAAACTCTGTTTTTGCAGGTAACTTAAAATAATAAATTCCGGCCGCGCCATAAGCCCAACGCGTATCTGGGGTATAGTATAAAATTGGAATTATGAGTAATCCGTTTTTTTCATCTACTAGGGTATCGCTCAAACTTCTAAAGCCCAAAAACCTTTTCGTATTTGGTTTTTTTACTGATTGTGCGTTCAATAGATTCGCCCCAATAACACTTAATATTAATAAAATATTGCCAATTATTTTCATCCTTAAGCCAAATGCATAGCAAATGAAGATGCAAAAAATGCCCTCCATCAACTAAATAATGGAGGGCAATAAAGTAAAAAAAAACTAATTATGAACCAGTTTTATTGTTTGTGTTCCTTTGGTATTACTAACTTTTACAAAATAGATTCCTATTGGCCAATTTTCGCAAGAGATACTTTCTTGTTTTTCTATGTTTGCTTGTATCATTTGTTTACCTTCAATGTTGTAAACTTCAATTAAAGAAGATTCCTCAACGGTTATATTAATAAGATTTGAAGTAGGGTTTGGATATACTTGAACGCCTGGTTTGGCTATTGTTTTTTCTCCAATGCTGGCTACCACTTGGCCATTCACAAATCCATTGGCAATGGCAGCATCTAGTTTAGCCAACGAGCCATTGTCTATTCTTCCGCTTGGGTCAATTAACAATCCGGCAATCTGCAATTCATTTGCTTCCCAGCTTGGATCAAGCATAACTGTAAAATTGTGCGTAAATGAATCTCCTGTGTTTACAGTAGTTGCAAAAGCATTAGCCAAGCCATTAAAGTTAGGATAAATTACCCTACCTACATGGTCGTAAACCATCATAGACGCTGGTACTGGATTAGGTAGATTTTCATATCCACCCATAGGGCCGCGAGAACCTCCTGCGTAGGCGTTTACTTGGCTCCAGCCTGTACCTGTTCCAGTAACACTATCTTCAATAAGCACAAAAGCCAAGCGCCAATTTCCGCTTACACTGCTGTTAAATTTGGTAGTTAAACTTACCTTTAATTCGCGTGTGTTAGCGTTGTAACTTGCTCCATTTTTAATAGTTGCTTTAGGTGCAATAACTATACGTTCAAAGAAATCTGCTTCCATAGCGCTTGGGTCTATATCTGCTCCTCTATCTACAATTGCGCTAGGAAAACCACTTATTTTTGTGCCTAATCCTCCATCATAATTTGCATTCTCCATCGGGTCGTTATTATGAACAGCAATACCTAAGAAAAAGCCTGGATAGCGTGTATCCATGTTATGCATCCAAACGGCACCTCGTGGGCACCAGGTGCACCAAGTTCCTGTGCCTTCTTCGGCAACAACCATTTTTCCTGGCGCAGGAATTACAGGGTTAACGCTAACTTGTTTAACATTATCGCTTGCTATTGGGTCGGCATTGCCATTGATGCTTTTTAAGGTAGCTGTTACGGTTTTATTGCCAACACGCATGGTTAGTAATTCATCAAATTTTATTTGCGCATATCCCAAGCTAGCCACATTTAAGCCGCTAACGGTTTTTTCAATAGTTTGTCCATCATAGGTTATTTCTACTTCTGCTGCGTTTAGGGTTGTAGTTCCAAGGTTTCTAATTTCAACACTTGGGTTTACTTTTTGTGTAGCTAACTTGCCACTTACATTATCTATAAAAGTAACTGCACCATTTAAGTTTGGAAGGGTAAAAGGGGTGTAGGTATAACTTACATCATCCACGTAAAAGTCTGATCCTGCAATTGCATAAAAATTAGCTGAGGCAACTTGCCTATAGCTGTTTTGAAAACTTCCTTTGCTGGCATCATCTATAAAAAACTCCCATGAATTGGTGCTTAAATTAACTTCCACCGCAACTTTTATCCATTGGTTTTGCGCGTAATTGCCTTTTAATAAAAGGCCGCTTTGGGTATTTACAATATTAAAACCCCCTATAGAGTCAAAATTTATGTCTATGGTCCAAGCTTTACCCACTACAGTTTGCTCTTGAAAATTGATATAACCCTTTTTGCCCGTGGCCACATTTAGATAACAAATAAATTGAAAATTGCCTGTATTATATTGGCCACCAAAAGGGAGAATAACATCTGCTGGTCCGCCTGCTACAGAGTTAAATCTTAGGCTATTTGCGCCACTGCGAGATTTGGTAGCAGTAATTTTTACATCATCTGCCCCACCTGGGGTATTTGCCCAAGTTTTCCAGGTACTATTACTTTGGCAAAGCCAAGCACCTGCCGTATAAGTATCAAAGTTGTCTGTAAAAGTTTGCGCTCTTGAACCAAAGAAACTTAGAACAAGAGATAAAGAGAGTACAAGTTTTTTCATATTCAGTTTTTATTAATGAATCGAATATAGCAGAAATTTGGAATAACCTAATTTCTGCCGTATTTTTTTGAACCTAAAAAGTAAGAGGTTAGTAAAACCTTCTAATTTTTTAGAAAAGAATATTTGTAAACAAAAAATAAAAAACCGTTCTTTGCCCTCCCAAAATGGTCTCTTAGCTTATGCCGCAAGGTAAAGTAAGCGCAACGGTTTTCTAATCCAATCCGCCAGCTGGCGGACGAAGGTTCGAAATAAATGGTCTCTTAGCTCAGCTGGATAGAGCAACGGTTTTCTAAACCGTAGGTCGAAGGTTCGAGTCCTTCAGGGACTACAAAGCACTGCAATTGCAGTGCTTTTTTATTTTAATGGGTTTCCTATGTTTACTGTATACGTTCTCTACTCCACCATACACAACAAAATTTATATCGGATATACCTCTAACCTGATTCAACGAATTTGGAATGGTAAATTAGAGGAGAAGATTTTAAACTGAATTTGAAAAGGGTCTATATTAAAAACTCTAGAGTAATTTTTATCCCCTAGAATTACCCCTTCATCCATACAATTTTCCGATTCATCCAAAAAATGTAGCTAATCTTAAATAGTGAATGCACCTTGCGACCATGTTTATAGCCATTTCAATTATCTATGTACTTTTGGTTATGCTTTGGGCCGGAAAAAATCAAAAAGAATTTTTTAAAGCTGATTAAGCTTCTGGAGCATTCCCTTTATTCATGCTTTCATGGTATGCGGCAGAAATTTCTTCCAATTCTGCATACCAAGCTTTCCCATATTTTCTAATCAATGGTTCTTTAAGGAACTCAAAAACTTTAACTTGTTTTTCGTTCCCCAATGCACAAGCAGCTTTGCAAATATCCCATCTGTGGTAATTGAGGCCGTCAAAATCACCAACCTTGATTGTTCTAATTGGATACAAATGACAGGATATTGGTTTTTGAAAATCGGTAGCTCCTGCCTTCCAGGCTAATTCAATACCACATTGTAACATCCCTTGCTTGTCATAAACAACAAAATTACACTCCCCACTTGACTGGCAAGTTGTAACATATTCGCCATCTTCATCAATTTCATAAAAACCATTCAGCTCAATACTCTTTTTAAATTCTTCTTTTAAAAAGGGCTCAATTTTAGCATAATCTGCCTTTAATATTTCTACTTCTTCTTTGCTTAAAGGCGCTCCGGCATCGCCTTCTATACAGCAAGCTCCTTTGCAAACTTTAAGATTACAGATAAAGTTTTTTTCTAAAATATCTTCTGAAATCAGCTGATCGCCTAAAATTATCATGTTTGCAAGGTAAAACTTCATGCCAAAAAGCACAAACTTATTAGGAAGACATATCTTTGCATTTTAATGGAAACTCAAAAACTCATCGATATCAGGTCTCTTAGTCAGGAACAAATCAAAGAGGTTTTTCTTGCTAAAGGAGAAAAGGCTTTCAGAGCTACTCAGGTTTATGAATGGCTTTGGAAAAAAACCGCTTCCGATTTCAAACAAATGAGTAATCTTTCTATTGACACAAGAAACTGGCCAAAAGAAAACTATGTCATTAATCATGTAAAAGTGGTAGACAAACAAATAAGCTCAGATAAAACAATTAAAAGCGGATTCAAACTTCATGACAATCATCTGGTTGAAGGCGTGTTAATTCCTGCTGATGATAGAATGACAGCCTGTGTGAGCAGCCAAGTGGGCTGCAGCTTAACCTGTAAGTTTTGCGCCACCGGTTATATGGACCGTAAACGCAATTTGGACCCGGGTGAAATTTACGATCAGGTAGTTACCATTGCGCGCCAGGCAGAAGAGAATTTCGGGCAAAAGCTCACCAACATAGTTTACATGGGTATGGGTGAACCGCTACTCAACTATGCAAATGTTTGGGATTCTATTGAGAGGATAACCTCTCCTACAGGTCTCAATATGGCCGCCAAGCGCATTACCGTTTCAACAGCAGGTATCGCTAAAATGATTAAGAAACTTGCAGATGATGGGGCCAAATTCAATTTGGCTGTATCTCTTCACGCGGCTGATGATGTAAAGCGCGATACGATTATGCCTATCAATGAAAGCAATAGTTTAGAAGCTGTAGGCAAGGCATTGCAACATTTTTACAATAAAACCAAAAGCCGCATTACCTTTGAATACATAGCTTTTAAAGATTTTAACGAAAGCATTGAAGATGCTAAAATGTTACTTAAATTCTGCAAAAAAGTTCCTGCTAAAGTTAATGTAATAGAATATAACCCCACCGGTGATGGTCAGTTTGAAAAAGCTGATAGTAAAAAAATAGATGCTTTTTGTGCATACCTTGAAAAAAACGGTGTGAAAGCTACCGTGCGCAGAAGCCGTGGAAATGACATAGATGCAGCCTGCGGTCAATTGGCAAATAAAAACAAATTAGCCATGGAACAATTAAAATAAAAGTTTAATTTAGAACCTCCGTGTCTAAAGCAATAAATCAAATAAAACAACCTGTAGCAGAGCACATGCTGGCCTTTGAAGAAAAATTCAAAGATGCCATGAAAAGCTCTGTGCCTTTGTTAGACAAGATCACTAATTACATTGTTAAACGCAAAGGAAAGCAGATTAGACCGTTATTTGTTTTTTTAAGTGCTCAAAATGCAGGTAAAATAAACGAAAGCACATACAGAGCAGCAGCTTTAATTGAATTATTGCACACGGCTACGTTGGTTCATGACGATGTAGTTGATGACAGTAACGAACGCAGAGGATTTTTTAGTGTAAACGCTTTATTTAAAAATAAAATTGCTGTATTAATTGGTGATTTTTTACTTTCAAAAGGTTTATTGCTTTCTCTTGACAATAATGATTTTCATTTGTTAAAGATCGTAAGTAACGCTGTACGTGAAATGAGTGAGGGTGAGTTATTACAGATCGAAAAAGCCCGGAGACTTGATATTTCGGAAGAAATTTATTTTGACATCATCACAAAAAAAACGGCTACATTAATTGCGGCCTGTTGTGCCGCAGGAGCAGCTTCAGTTAACGACGATCAAACAATTATTTCGTTATCAAAAGAGTTTGGAACACTTACCGGAATTGCTTTTCAAATAAAGGATGATTTATTTGATTTTGGAAATGATGACCAAATTGGAAAACCTACAGGCATTGATATTAAAGAAAAAAAAATGACCCTGCCTTTGATCTATGCATTAAACAATTGCACCTGGTTAGAGAAACGCAAAATCATAAACATTATTAAAAATCATAACGAAGAAAAAAAGTATGTCAACAGGGCCATCGAATTAGTTAACTCGTACGGCGGGATAGAATATGCTCATGCGAAAATGATGGAACTCAAGGAACTTGCATTGCGGGAACTTAACGAG
>VEQB01000031.1 GCA_018883485.1 Bacteroidota bacterium | reverse complement strand
GTAACAGTATGACAATTATCATTTAGCCCTTTCAAGTGATTATAAAAAGCAACTGCACCTCCATCTTTTAAAGGCCACGGAAATCTTGGAAAAAGATGCAGTATCTTCATTGTTCTTTGGCTTGAGGCGAGCGGTGTTTCTTAAACCAGTTGCTTATATTTTCAAAGAAATGGTTCAAGTTAATATTAAACAAGGTTGAGTCGTTAGCTGCTTTCCAAGTAATAAAAAAACCTATGGGTACAAAAACCGCAATGCCTAACCACATGCCTTCCATAGGGCTCCAAGCTAATGTTTTTGCGGCTTTTTCGCCAGAGAGTGAAACAATATGGTAACAAACATAAAACAATACCGACACAACAATGGGTAATCCAAATCCGCCTTTTCTAATAATTGACCCTAGGGGTGCGCCAATAAAAAACATCACGATACAAGCAATGGCTAAAATAAATTTTCGATGCCACTCTATTAAATGGCGCACATATAATCTATTGAGTTCGTTGTATTCATTAATGCTGTATTCTATAATATTTTTAACGCTTCTGGTAGAGTTTAGGGCACTGCCATATAAATTGCCCGAGCCTGCAAATGGAAAGTGACTGCTAAGCATTGGCTCCTTATTGCTAATAATAATCTTATTCTTAGCTGCAGAAAGTCTTATGTTGCTATCCACTTTAGCTCTGGTAAAATAATAATAGGGCTGCACAAAGCCGGCTAATTCTTGCGACTTTTTTATGCCAATTTCTTCTAAAGAGTCAGATGCATTTTTGAGTTCAATAACGTTTAACATTTCCCAATGCTGTTTAAACATGTTTTCGTCGCTTCTGTTAAATTTAAAGCTATTTAAATCGAAGGCTATGCGTTCTTCATTAAAAAGGGTGGTGGTATGTGGTTGACTATAATAATACCCTTTTACTTTTTCTAATTCTTCATACCTTCCTCCTTCGTATAGGTTCAAAAAGAGATAACGCCCATCTTCACTCATGGTCATATTGCCACGTTTGGCAAAGAGAATAACGGGGTGCAATTGACTTTCGCGTCTGTCGTAAATAATAATCTCCTGTAATTCTTGTGTTTTATGATTTTTCTTCCCTACCCTAATGGTTATACCGGGTATATCTTGGCTAAAAACGCCTTCTTTAATGGCTAAGGATGGCTTTTGTTGGCGTACCGAATAGAGTAATGCTCCTCTTTTTAAATTGGCTTGAGGAATTAGTATATTAGAAACAAAAAAACCAAAAAGGGCCACCAAAATCATGATACCAAACATGGGCCTAAATGTTTTCCAGATAGAAATTCCCGAGGCTTTGGCGGCTACTAGCTCGTAACTTTCACCCAAGGCTCCAAAGGTCATGATAGAAGCCAATAAAACAGATAAGGGAAGTGCCTGAGGGATAAGGCTAGCAGAAAAGTAAAATAACAACTCTCCAATTACAAGCCAATCCAATCCTTTGCCAATGAGTTCGTCTACATAGAGCCAAATCATTTGCATCAGTAAAATCAGCATAACAATCAAAAACGTTGGTAAAAACGATTTGAGATAACTACTGATAATAAGCTTATAGAATTTTTTCACCCTAGGTTGTTTTGGGCGAATATAGTTAACCTCCTAATAAAGTCCTTAATTCGTGAACCTGGTTTTCCCAAAGTAGCATGGTATTTTTTTCTTCCGAAGCATCTACAAAGTCTGTTACAACTAAAGCCACATCATCTGTGAGCTCATCCTGTAAGATTTCAAATTCAAAAAATTCTTCTGGATGAGAATCTTTCCAGCGAAATTTCATGCTTTTATTGGGGTGCTTTTTAAGTAGTTCTGCAATATTTTCATCTCCATCCCACTTAAATTTATAAAAATTATTGTAGATGTCTACATCATTGCAAAACCATTGCGAAAGGCCTGATGGAGAGCTGATATAATTAAAAAGCATGGTAGGCGAGGCCTTTACCTCAAATTCCATTCTTATTTTCTTTTTAGTACTTTTTACCATTGCTAAATAATTAGATACTAGCAAATATATATTTTTAGAGCAGACTGCAAATTTTTTTAAACTAAATTTTTTTAAATTACGTTATTCTTAATTTTGGCCTTTTGCCAAAGTAAACCCAAAGGTGGTTCCTACACCAACACTAGAGCGCACATTTACACTCTGTCGGTGGGCTTCAATAATATGTTTCACAATGGCTAAGCCCAAGCCTGTGCCGCCTTCTTTGCCTTCCCTAGATCTACTTTTATCTATTCTGTAAAAACGTTCAAAAATTCGGTTGAGGTGTTCTTGCTCTATTCCTGGTCCGTTATCTGCAATTTCAATCAGAAGATTTTCATCCATATCGTAGTAGGCCGCGGTAGTAGTGCCTGCTTCCTTGCCATATTTTATAGAGTTGTTTACAAGATTAACCAACACTTGCCTAATACGATACCTATCTGCGTAAACGTAAAAGGGTTGATTACAGCCATCTTTTATTAATAACTGTACTTTTTTATTAGACAATTGCTCGTACACATCTTTTACTAAGCTATTGATATCGAAGCGCTCCATATCCATGGTAAGCTCCCCGCTCTCTAATTGCGAGATAGCTAATAAATCTGCCACTAAATCGCTTAGCCTATCTGCACTTTTTGCAGCTTTATCTAAAAAACGCGTGTTTACTTCTGGGTCATCCATTGCCCCATCAATAAGCGTGTGTAAATAGCCTTGAATATTAAATATAGGGGTCTTTAATTCATGAGAAACATTGCCAAGAAATTCTTTTCTAAAATCGGCCAATCGCTTTAATTGGTCAATTTCCATGCGGTTATCTCTTGCCCATTTAATTACTTCCTTGTTCATTTCGCCAATGGGATCTTTATCCCAGTCAAAATTTTCTAAAATGGCATCGTACTTCTGGGTTTTTAAACTATGTATTGTTTTATAAATGAGCTTTATTTTTCGGTAGATGAAAAACTCTAAGGTGTAAAAAAACAAGAAGAAGGTTAGTCCGAATGCGAGCGTGAAAATAATTACCGTATTAATTATATCCCATTCGCTTAAGAAAAAAGAAACTAAACCTAAAATGGCGGATATAATTAGAGAAATTAAAAAGGCTACATATATGGGTTTAGGGTTTCTGGTCATATTTCAAATTTGTACCCAACACCTTTAACGGTGCCAATATAATCATCGCCTAGTTTTTCGCGTACCTTTCTAATATGCACATCAATGGTTCTATCTACCACTAACACCTCTTCGCCCCAAACCTTCTCTAATATATATTCCCTTGTAAATACCTTCCCAGGCTTAGAGGCCAATAAGAAAAGCAGTTCAAATTCTTTTCTGGCCAATTGTATCTTTTGCTCGCCACGGTAAATTAGGAAGGAATCTCTATCAATAATTATATCTTTTACTTTTATGGAAGGAGCTGCTGTTTCCTTTATTTTTCTGCGAAGAATAGCGTTTAAGCGCGATATTAGTACCTTCGGTTTAATTGGCTTGGCAATGTAATCGTCGGCACCTGCGTTAAAGCCTTCTATTTCCGAATACTCTTCGGCTCTGGCAGTTAAAAACACTACAAATGTTTTACTAAACTCTGGGTCAGATTTAATTATCCTACAAGCTTCTATGCCATCCATAACAGGCATCATCACATCTAATAAAATTAAATCTGGCTTTACTTTTAAGGCAATTGGGATGGCTTCTTTACCATTGTTTGCTACCCAAACCTGGTAACCTTCTTTTTTAAGGTTATAGCTAATAAACTCGCAGATATCTGCTTCATCATCTACCACTAATATTTTACCGTTGTTTTCCATAGCTTAATTTTTTAGTAAGATTCCGTCTTTTGGCTTATGTCAATGTGAAGTAATCGTTATTAAAATGTTAAGCACTTTTGTTTATTAAAAGCCGAAAAGCTCTTTCAGCTTGTTTTCCAGATCTTTACCTCTTAACTTTTTGGCAATGATTTTTCCTTCTTTATCTACTAAAACTGTGTAAGGAATGGCATCAATGCCATAGGTGCCTACCAAAGAAGAATTCCATTTTTGCAGGTCAGAACCGTGCATCCAAAGTAATTTATCTTTATTAATGGCTTCAATCCAAGCTTCTCTGTCATCATCTAAGCTTACGCCAAAAATTTCAAAACCTTTGCTTTTATATTTGTTATACAGCAGCACATTGGCTGGGTTTTCTTTTCTGCAGGGTGCGCACCAGCTTGCCCAAAAATCTATCAATACAATTTTACCTTTAAATGAAGAAAGGCTAACTGGTTTTCCAAATGGGTCGCTAAGCACAATTTCTGGAGCCATAGCTCCTGTATCTGTTTTCTTCATGCTCTCTACTTTATTGTGTAATTGTGAGGCATATTTAGAATTTGAATTACTTGGGTATAGTTTTTCGTCTATTACTTTTAGAAAGCTAAGTTCGGCATCTGGAAGTAAAAAGTTTGTGGCAAAATAAGCTGCGAAAGAATTGCTTAAACTTCCTGTTAAATCTCTAATTGCTTTTTTGTGAAGGCTTTGAATACTATCAAATGAAAAGCGAATTTCCTCTTCAATTGCATGTGTCATGGTTTCTGGGGTATAGCTACTAAACCTATCTTCCACTGTTTTACCGGCTTTAAAAAAAGAGCTGTTTAAGTTAAAAATTTCCTTCAATTCCTCATTTTCTTTAGAGCCTTGAACCGAATAATTGTCAATATCATTTCCATCAATTTCCAAAGTAAGGTTTGCATTAGTATCTACTAAAAGTGCAATATCTCCCTTTTCAAATCGTATGATACAAAAGGTTTTCTCAGGTAAGGTTCCTTGCATGGTAAAACTACCGTCGCTGGCTACTTTTGCAGTATCTAGTAGGATCAAACCGCTGGCTGTTAATTCTTGCAAAGCAAGGGTTTTTAAGTTGCCTGCGTTTTTAATTTTACCATAAATGGTAAACCCTTTTTTACTTTCACTATCTTTGTTACTACAGGCGCTTACTAGCAATGCCAGCAATACAATTGCACTAATTTGTTGTATAAATTTCATTTTTTTCTTATGCTTTTTCTAATGCTTCTACCAATAATTGATTTGCCATTTTTGGGTCGGCTTTGCCTTTGCTAAACTTCATTACCTCACCCATAAATAAACCAGTTAAACTCTTTTTGCCAGCTTTGTATTCTGCTACCTTTTCGGGGTATTTGGCTAAGGCATCTGCAATCCATTTATTAAGTTCGTCTGAATTGCTTTCTTGAAGTAAGTTTAGTTTTTCTGCCAATTGCAGTGCAGATAGATGGTGTTCTTCTATCATTGCAGGGAACAAGCGTTGCGAGGCTGCACTGTTACTTATCTTACCGCTATCAATTAAATCTATGATCTCAGTAATTTTTGCAGGTTGCAACACAAAATCTCTAATTTCTATGGCTTGCTCGTTTAAATATCCTTTTACACTTACCATTAACCAATTGGCTGCTGCTTTGGCATTAGGCGTATGTTTTAGCATGGCTTCAAAGTATTCTGCCAACTCTCTGTTTTCGGTAAGTACTTGCGCATCATACTCGCTTAGCCCAATTACCTTGGTAAACTTTTCAAATAGGGCAGAGGGCAGTTCGGGCATTTGCTCTTTTACCTGTTCAATAAAAATTTCATTAATGTGTAAAGGTGGTAAATCTGGTTCTGGAAAATACCTGTAATCTGCTGCACCTTCTTTGGTTCGCATAGTAATGGTTCTATTTTTAAGTGCATCAAAAGTGCGGGTTTCCATTACCAGTTTTTCGCCATTTTCTAATGCCCTTACTTGCCTTTCTATTTCAAAATCAATGGCGCGTTGCACATTGCGCATGGAGTTCATGTTTTTTACTTCCACTTTGGTTCCAAATTCCTTGGAGCCTTTTAACATCACAGATATATTGGCATCGCAGCGCAAACTGCCTTCTTCCATGTTGCCGTCGCAAATGTCTAAGTAGCGCACCAGCTTTCTTATTTCATTTAAATACTGATAAGCTTCTTCCCCAGATCTAATATCTGGTTCAGAAACTATTTCTATTAAAGGAACACCAGCACGGTTCAAATCAATTAAACTGTGATAAACATCTTGGTCGTGCATGCTTTTTCCGGCATCTTCTTCCATGTGAATGCGGGTAATGCCAATATTTCGCTCGCTACCGTCTTTCATGCGAATACCTATATTTCCAGCTACACAGATAGGTGTTTTATCTTGGGTTATTTGGTACCCCTTAGGAAGGTCGGCATAGAAATAATTCTTGCGGGCATAATACTGGTGTTCGGCAACTTTACAATTGCAAGCCAATCCCATTTTTATGGCATTAATAATAACTTGTTTGTTATGTTTTGGGAGGGTTCCGGGATGACCCAAACTAATAGGGCTTACCTGCGTATTGGCTTCCTCTCCGTAAGTATATGCATCTGCGCAATAAGCTTTACTTTTGGTGAGCATTTGTGCATGCACCTCAAGCCCTATCACCGATTCATACTTACTTAAATCAACTGGTTTTAATTCGCTCATACAAGGTGGCGAAGATAAATAAAATCATGGATTTGTGGTGCTAAATCGCTTTATGCCTATGAGTTCGTCGTAATTAAGAATAAGATTTCTGGTATAAACCAAAACACAGTACTCATTTTCTGTTTGGAAATGGTTACCTTCTAGGCTGGTTTCATCGGGCTGCCCTTTTTCATTTTTTATGGCGTAACAATACTCATATCTACCTTGTTTAAGCGGTACGTCTAACTCGTAGCGCTGGCGGTTGCGGTTAAAATACATTTTGTATTGTGGCATCAAGCGCCAATCTGTAAACTCTCCAATTATATAAATTTCTGCGCTAGAGGGCACGCCCATTACTGCCGAAAGTTGAAATGTAACATAGGCATAATCGCCATCTATATCACTGTTATTGCCTTCTTTGTTTTCTATAATTCTTCTTCCATTAAAATCTAAATACGTAAAATACTGGGTGGCACCTCTGCTTTCCTCCATATTTAGTAAGGCGTGCACCACAGTGTCTGTGCGTTTACTTTTTACATTCGGACTAAACTGCCTTAGATTTCTTATGTCGAACCAGCGAAACTCATTGCCTCCATTAAATAAGGTTTGGTCTAAGTAATTGTACTCTAATTTATTATTGGTAAGAAATTGGGGCTTTAAGCCTGTAATGGCATTGTCCCAACGTGCATTTTGCATCAATACAATTTTAACATCTTGCAAGGGGTTAATTATTTGCGAAGGGTTAATACTCACATTAAATTGCACTTCTTGTTTGGTATAGCGGTATTCTGCCAAGGAAGCTGGCCTAGCTTTGCCTTCAATAGTAGTGCTGGTATTTAGCACCATCATTCGGCGGGTTAGGAGGAGGTCTTCTTCATCAAAATTGCGAAATACTTTTACAATATAATTACCTGCCACCCTAGGTTTCATATTTTCATTGGGAATAAAAATATTGTAATGCACATATTTAACATAGGTATTTGTAGAAAACCGAAAGTCGGTTATATTATCAAAACTCATTCCATTAAGGTATTCGTTCTGATTAAGTTTGGTGGGTTGCCAATTGGCATCGCAATGAATAAAAGTGTATTGCAGGTTTTCATTTTGGTTGGCTAACATATCAAAGCTAAGGCGCAAAACCTCCTGACTATTAAGGTTTATTACCGGGTACCTATCATCAGTACCAATTCTGCCAAAAACCACAGACTGAACGCTAAGGTCGTAAATTTTATTTTCCCAAACCATACTGGCTTGGCTTGCACCTACCCAAAATAGGAGAATAAATAATAACCTTGATTGCAGCATGGCACAAGATTACGAAAAAAGGGTTAACTTATTCCTATTAGCTAAAATCGTTTCTTTGTGTTGGCCACTTAAAGCTTTAAATTGCCAACGTTATTATTATAATAAATATGAAAATTTTAGGTGTAATTCCTTCTAGATATGCTAGTACCCGGTATCCAGGAAAGCCCTTGATTTCTATTCAAGGTAAATCTATGGTGCAAAGAGTATATGAACGTGCTATGCAATCTGGTGCCTTAAGTAAAGTAATTGTAGCTACAGATGATGAACGCATTGCTCATCATGTGGCACAATTTGGCGGCCATTGCGTTTTTACTAAGGCAGAACATCCTAGTGGCACCGACCGCTGTTATGAAGCCCTTATGCAAATGGAGGAGTCTTATGATTACCTTATCAATATACAGGGCGATGAGCCATTTTTAGCACCACAGCAAATTGATGAGTTAGCCAGCGCTTGTGACGGAAAGGCGGAATTAATTACACAGATGATTAAGGTGAATAGCGAGGAGACATTGTTTGATACGGGTGAGGTAAAAATTGTGTTGAACCAAGAGCAAGAGGCCTTGTATTTTAGTCGTATGGTAATTCCTTTTTTAAAAGGTATAGAGCAGAGCCAGTGGCACCTAAACCATAACTATTACCGCCATGTAGGGTTGTATGCTTACCGCACAGATATTTTAGCAGCCATTACAAAACTTAAGCCTTCTGCGCTAGAATTGGCAGAGAGTTTAGAGCAATTACGCTGGTTGGAACATGGCTTTAAAGTTAAGTTGGTTCAAACCGCATACGAAAGCCATTGCATAGATACCCCTGCCGATTTGGAAAAAGTATTACACCTCTTAGGCGAGCAATTAGATTAGCTATTTTGTTTTATCGGCATACATTAAATACCGCATTCTCTTTTTTCTGTATTGATCCAACCCTTCTTGCCAGGTAGCTCTTATGTCTGCCTCGCTTTTGCCTGCAATAATTTGCTTTCTTAGTTGGTCTGTGCCAGCCAATTTATCAAAAAAGGGAGTAAAGAAATTTGCTTTATCGGCATCATTTTTATACAAATCTAGCAACCAAAATAAATTAATTTGTTTGCTATGAAATGCCACATGTTTGCCATATTCAGTTAGGTTAAAGCCAATGCATAATTTACCTTCATGTGGCGGGTGGTCTGCAATTCCAGGTAAATGAACGGGTGTAAGGCTATCGTTGCCTATGCTGCAATTGGGTTTGCCCACAAACTGAAAAGGAAATGGTGTGCCTCTTCCAATGCTATAATTTGTTCCTTCAAAAAAACATAGGCTAGGGTAAAGGTAAACACTGCTCATATTGGGGAGGTTTGGCGAAGGACGAACAGGTAATTGGTAAGCATCCCAATGTTTATAGTTTTTTATTTTAATAACTTCTAGCTTGCATTGCACTTTGTTTTTTAGCCATCCTTCTCCATTAATCATGTAGGCATATTCTGCAATGGTGCAGCCATGCACAACAGGCACAGGGTGCATACCTACAAAGGATTTAAAGGCGGTATCTAAAATAGGGCCATCTATAAAATGCCCATTTGGGTTGGGCCTATCTAAAATAATTAAGGTTTTATTGTTTTCTGCACAGGCTTCCATTACGTAGTGCAAGGTGGAGATATAAGTATAAAAGCGGGCGCCCACATCTTGTATGTCAAAAATGAGCACATCCATTTTGGCCAACACTTCTTTGCTAGGTTTCTTTTGGTTGCCGTACAATGAATAAATGGTTATTCCTGTTTTAGGGTCTACATTGGTTTTAACTTTTTCTCCCGCGCTATGGTCGCCTCTAAAACCATGTTCTGGAGCAAATATGCCTGTGATGGTAACTTGTTTACTTTTAAGAAAATCTACCAAATGCACTTTCCCAACTTGGGCGGTTTGGTTCACCACAAGGCCTACGCGTTTGCCTTTAAGCATTGGTAAATACAGGTTGGATTGGTCGGCTCCGCAGGTTTGACCCAAGCCAATAAAAAAGCAAAGCTGAAAAAAAAGATAGAGGAACGTATATTTGGCCATTATTTTCATGAATCTAGGTAATTATATAGGCAAGCGTTTAATGCGCAATAATCCAGTTCAAAGTAAAGGAAAGGGTGGGGGATTTTCAAAACTCATTATCAACCTTGCTTTGAGCGCTGTAGCCGTTAGTGTAATGGTGATGATTATTGCCGTGGCTATTGTTAAGGGTTACCAGCAAGAAGTGAGACAAAAAATTGTGGGTTTTCATGCCCCAATTCAAGTAACACACCTCGATTTAAACAATAGCTTTGAAAGTTACCCCATTTTGCGAGATAGTTTAATGGAGCAGTTGGTAAGGCAAAGAGAAGGTATCCAATTTATGCAACGCTTTGCTATAAAAGCCGGTATTTTAAAAACAGAAGATGCTTTTGAGGGTATTGTTTTAAAAGGGGTAGACGAATCTTACCAATGGGATTTTTTCACTAAAAATTTAATTGCAGGGGTTGTGCCTAACGCCGCCGATAGCAATGCCTCTAAGCAACTTTTAATTTCTAATGAGATTGCTAGAACTATGCAATTGGAGCTAGGGAGCGAGGTGCTCATTTATTTTATTCAAGAGCCTCCGCGGGTAAGAAAAATGAAGGTTTGTGGTATTTTTGATACCGGCTTAAGCGATTTAGATAAACTCTATGCTTTTACGAATATAGGCTTGGTTCAAAAACTTAATCAATGGGACGCCTCACAAATTTCTGGCTATGAAATTGGGATCAAACCAAACTATAATATAGAAATGATGCGCGAAGAAGTTGCCTCTCTTACCCCGTATAACATGGGCTTAAGTACTATTTTTGAAATTTACCCTTCCTTGTTCGATTGGCTTTCTTTATTAGATTTAAACGTGGTTATTATTTTGGCTTTAATGGTGGCAGTTGCTTCCATAAATATGATTACTGCCCTGTTAATACTTATCTTAGAACGTTTGCAAATGGTGGGTATAATGAAGGCTATGGGCGCAACAAACCAACAAATATCGTCTATCTTTTTATGGATGGCAGGTCGCATTATAGGCTTAGGTTTATTAATAGGCAACCTTGCTGGAGTTGGATTGGCTTTGCTACAAAAGCAAACAGGTTTGTTTACATTAGATGCACATTCTTATTATTTAAATAAAATTCCCATTCAATTAGAGTTACAAGATTTACTCTGGATTAACCTGCTTGCATTTGGTATTTGCCTTTTGATTTTGTTTTTACCTGTTAGGCTGGTGGCAAGAATTAACCCAGTAAAATCGATAAGATTTAATTGATGATGAAACAATTTATTCCTGCACCCATAAAGTTTGCCTTATGGTATTTATTTAAATCACCTCAGCGTAAGTTGGGTTACCATACGCTGTGGAGCGATGTAAAAGGTTTGTTTTTTTATTGCCGCTACTATTTTATGTTGGCTCCTAAGGATCAGAAAATGAGCATTTGTATAGGTAACTATAACCGCTCGGCCATGATTAGAAACTACCTTTTACCTGCGTTGAATAAACTAGAAAGGCAGCAAGATATTGAACTGGTTATTACAGATTTTAATAGTTTAGACAGTGCCGACCTAAAGCTATTTTTAGCCGCAAATTGGAAAGGGGCTTTAAAATTTATAGAGGTAGATGCTCCTTTTACAAGGGCAATAGCCATTAATGAGGCGGTACAAAGGGCAAGCCATGAGCTAATCTTTGTATGTGATGCCGATTTTTCTTTACCTAGCAATTTATTGCATTTATGTTATCGGTTTACTTTATTAGATAGTATTTGGTTTCCAATTGTATTTTACCTCTATAAAAATAAGCCCCCAATTCATGGGAAAGGCAATGGAGAATGGATGCAATGGGGAGGGAAGGGGTTATTAGCTATCAAAAGAAAGCAATTTTTAGCTTTGGGCGGGCTCGACCAAAATTTTACCCATTGGGGAGGAGAAGATGAGGCGTTTTGGTTGCAATGTCACCAACATAGAAAAGTGATTATCAGAAGTAAATGCAATGGTTTATTACACCATTGGCATCCCAGTTTTAACCCTAAGTACAAAAAATTAGAAGAATTAGCGGATAAAGGATTGCTGTAGTATATTTGCGGCACAATGAGTTCACCTTTAGTTTCAATCATAACGCCCTCTTTTAATCAGGCAAAATGGTTAGAACATGCCATCCTTTCTGTGCTTAACCAAACTTACCCGCACATAGAATATATTATTATTGATGGGGGTTCTACTGATGGTTCAAAAGAAATTATTGAAAAATATGCTCCTCGTTTAAAGTATTGGCAAAGTGCTCCAGATAAGGGCCAAGCAGATGCATTAAATATTGGTTTTAAAAAGGCCAGTGGGCATTTGATTGCGTATTTAAATGCGGATGATTTGCTTGAACCCAACGCAGTAGAAGGAATTATAAATGCCTACGAAGTAAACCAAGAGTTTGCTATTTATTATGGCAAGTGCAAAACCATAGATGCCGATGGAAATCTTTTAGAAGAAGGTAAAGGCAACCAGGTAAAATTTTCTGAGATTGTTAAAAAGGGAATGTTGCCTAATATATATCAGCCGGCATGTTTTTTTAACAAGGCCTATTTACCACGAGAGTTTTTTGTGGATACCAAATTTAAGTTTGCCTTTGATTTTGAGTTAATTTTAGCTTTAGCTTCTACCAAAATTTTACTCTTTTTGAACCGAGATGTTGCGAGTTATAGGGTGCATGAAGAAAGTAAATCGAGCCGCTTTAAAATTGAAGCCTACAAGGAGAAGTTAACCTTGCAAGAAAAGTACAGTAAGAAAGACTATCTACTATTTAAATGGCAGCGTGTAAAGTTGGCACTTGCCGAAAAAACTGGTAAGATAAGCAACGGGAAAGCGGCTTTATAATGAGGCTAGCTGCAGCTTTTTTTAAACACAAAGCGGCAACTTTTTTACCACAAAGCCACCAAGGATTTTTTAACGCTTGCTGCAGTTTTAAGAACACCAAGGGA
>VEQB01000354.1 GCA_018883485.1 Bacteroidota bacterium | reverse complement strand
AGATTATACCAATATTTATCTTAACACCCAAACGAGCGGCACTAGCGGCTATGCCATAAGGCAAAAACTTATTTTCTTTTACAAACCATGATGTTCCGTTTTACTCCCAAGCAACTTTTATTTTTATTGTTATTAAGCTTTGGGTTGACCCCACTTTTTGGGCAGCAGTATTTTTATTTTGCCGCCTTTAAAGATAAGCCGCATTACGAGAATATTGTTTATACGCCCTCATTATATCTATCTCAAAAAGCAATAGAGAGAAGAACAATAAATAAAATCCCGCTTAACCCCAATGATGTGCCACCACACAGCGCTTACATTGCTGAGCTAGCTAAGTTGCCATTATATATTTTTGGACAAAGCCGATGGTTTAATGGTTGCATTGTTTTAGTTAGCGACAAAAAAGTTCGAGAACAAATTATGGCATTACCATTTGTGGCCTCAGTAACTTATTTAGGACCAGCAAACTATTTGGAAGAATCGAACGAAGCAAAAGAATTGCCCCTAGAAAACCAGCTGCTAATGTTAGAACAATCCTTTAATAATAAGAAGGTGAAAGAGGATAGCGTTTTGGTAGGAAAAAGCAAAAAACAGTTAGCTTTAATAGGTTCAGACAGTCTTTTAAATAATAATATTGGGGGCAAAGGAGTGCTGATAGCCGTTTTAGATGCAGGTTTTTTGAATATGGATAAATTGATTCCATTTAAACATTTATTTAACCACAAAAGGATTCTAGCAGCTTGGGATTTTGTAGAGCATGAAGAAGAAGTTTTTGAGGATGATGAGCATGGTTTAGCCGTAATGAGTTGTTTAGCAGCCTATCAGCCAGGTGTTATGATGGGCTCTGCACCAAACGCTAATTATTTATTATTAAGAACAGAGAATGCTGCATCAGAATATTTGTACGAAGAATACTTATGGGCCATTGCGGCAGAATTTGCTGATTCTTGTGGGGCAGACATTATAAATTCTTCTTTAGGATATACCAAACATGATGATAGAAGTATGGGTCATAAATATTCCGATTTAGATGGCAAAACTACAGTGGTAACAAGGGCTGCAGAGATTGCGGCATCTAAAGGGATTCTTGTGGTAGCAAGCGCAGGTAATGAAGGCAATAATTCTTGGCGCCAAATTAGTGCGCCCGCCGATGGTGAAAATGTAATTGCAGTAGGGGCGGTAGATAGTTATGGCGATTATGTAGGATTTAGTTCTGTAGGGCCTAGTGCAGATAAAAGAATGAAGCCCGACTTAGCCGCTATGGGCAAATCTATTACCTTAATAAATGAAAGTGGAAGGATTTATGAGGGCAACGGCACCTCCTATGCTTGCCCCATTGTAAGTGGAGCCTTGGCTCAGCTTTTGCAACAAGCACCGCAAGCAAATAGTCTTAAAATTAGGGCTGCCTTAGAATTAAGTTGCCCTAATTTTTTAGAACCCGATAAATATTTAGGTGCGGGCATTCCAGATTTATTGCTCGCCAGTAAAATGGTTACCGCAATTGGCGATAGTTTAATAGATGTAAGATTGAGTTCAGACCAAAAAGAAATACTGATAACGCTTCATTCGAGAAGCAAGCAGCAAGTTAGCTTCAGTTTAAATCATAGTATTCTAGGAGCGCAAGCCAATGGTTCTTTAACCTTACAAAAAGGTTTGAACCGATTGCCGATAAAACTCAATAAAAAACGCCCAAGTGGCTTTTACCAGTTGGGCGTTCAGTTTAAAATGTATACATCCGAATTACCTATTTCGATACCTTAATCTTTTCGGTTTGTAAGGAAGGAATGTTGATTTGTAACAAATAAAAGCCACCAAATAAGGCCGCGTTATATACTAAATCTGAAAGAAAAGTATTTTGAAAGAAAGGCCAACCTGCCACATAGCTATTAATTAATCCTGCAAAATTGTGGGTATAAATTGGACCTAAACTTTGTGGGTAAAAAAACACACAATTGGTAATTAAAAAGAAAGCAATAGAGGAAACAACAGAACCTAATGCTACATTATACCAAGTAATATTTTTCTTCAATTGAGTTCCTATAAAAATAGAAGCCACAAATCCAGCGTAGGTAATTAGCATTTCTGGACCATAGAATCCAAGAAAAATATCACTTACAAGCATGGCAGCCAAAGGCACTAAATAAGCGAAAGCTTTTCTACTTAAGTAAGCACCGCCAAACAAGGCTATGGCGCCAATAGGCGAAAAATTTGGAGCATGTGGCAATAATCTGAGTAATGCAGCGCTGAAAATAAGAGCACTTATGGTTAAAATTCTGTTGTTCATTTTTGTGTGTTAATACGATGCGAAATTAAAAAGCTTTTCTTTATAACCAAACATTCCCTTTTTAGTTGTTCACATTAATGCAATAATAATTTTTTCCGCTCTTCCCATTTGTTGCACCTTTTATAAAATTTGATTGTCGCACTTATATAAAGTCCTTAAATTGCGCATGTAAAAATTAATCCCAAATGAAAAAAGGACTATTATTAATGGGTTTAGTTGCTGTTTTTGGCTTTTCAAAAATAAATGCACAAACTGCAAGAATCGGTAGTACCATTTTTTTAAAATTGGTATTTATCATAGCTCGTCCCTATTTATTTTTTCTGATGGCAGAATATCTTCTACGATTCTTCCGTCTTCCATGCGCAAAATTCGATCAGCGAATTTATAAATTCTCTCATCATGAAAAACAACGACAACAGCTCTCCCCTCGGTGTCTGCAATTTCACGCAAAATTTCAAGAACGACCGCTCCAGGTTGACCATCAAGCGCAGCCGTTGGCTCATCACAAACTATAAGCCGCGGATTGTGAACTAGTGCTCGAGCTATGGCAACACGCTGTTGTTCACCACCAGATAGCTGACGAGGTAATTTATCTACTTGAGCCGACATACCC
>VEQB01000353.1 GCA_018883485.1 Bacteroidota bacterium | reverse complement strand
GCATTGCCAAGTATATGCGCACGACGAACTCTTCTGGGAAAACAATTCCCTTAGCTTTAGAAAAGCTGGTGGCTATGCACATTTAGCTACCTATTTTAAAAATGCTAGAAAGAAAAATGCAAATACCTTTATCTTAGATACAGGCGATATGTTTCAAGGTAGTGAGCTGGCTGTTAAAACAACAGGCAAGGCCTTGGTTCCTATTTTAAATTCTTTGGGTTACCAATTGTACTTACCCGGTAACTGGGAAGTAGTATATTATAAAAAGGCCATGCAAACTTTAATGGGCGCATTAACGGCTCCAAAAGTTTGTGCCAATATGTACCACGATTTAGGCGATGGTAAAAAAGGAGAACTCATCTTTAACCCCTATTATGTTTGGCAAGTGGCCGGTGTTAAAATTGGCTTTTTAGGCTACACAGACCCCTTGGTTCCGTTGCGCCAATCTCCTAACTATAGCAAAGGAATAATTTATACCAAGCCAGAAGAAAATTTGAAACATTATGTAGATGTTTTAAAAAATGATGAGCAATGCGCCTTTGTAATTATGCTTTCTCATTTAGGCCTATCACAACAAATTGCCCTGGCCAACGAACCTGCCTGCCAAGGTATAGATTATATTTTGGGGGGCGATACCCATGAGCGTGTTAGAAAACCCATTGAATGTAAATATGCTAAAGTGGTAGAACCGGGCGCATTTGGCTCTTTTGTAGGAAGGCTAGACCTGCAAGTAAAAGATGGCAAAGTAATTTCTAACACCTACACCTTAGACGAAGTTTCGCCACAAAAATTGAAAGCAGATAAAGAAGTAAGTGCCCTTATTAAAACCAATGAAGAACCCTTTGCTACCGATATTTATGAGATTGCAGGTTATAGTACTATCCCTTTATACAGAAACTTTGTAGTAGAAAACACCATAGATACCATGATATTAGATGCCATTAACTGGCAGTTACCAGAAATGGATATTGTGCTTTCTAATGGTTTTAGGTTTTGCCCACCACGCGCCACGCCAGACCATACCGGCAACATACCCATTACCAATGGTTTTATTTACGATATGCTACCTGTAGATAGCACCATTAGAACAGCAAAAGTTACGGGCAAACAACTATTAGATTGGTTAGAAAAAGAACTACACAATGTATTTGCCAAAGATGCCTCTAAACGCTTTGGTGGCTGGGTAATAAAATTTAAAGGTATGGAAGTTTCCTTTAAAGCCTTTGAAGACTTAGGCAAGCGCGTGCAAGAAGTAAAAGTTAAGGGACTCGCCTTGGATCAAAACGCTACCTATACCATTTGTGCCTGCGAAAGAGATGGCGACCCTGCCGATATGCTATGCCGTATAAAAAACGTGGCAGAAGCTAAAAACACCAGCCATACTTTGCACCAAGTAATGAAGGCCTACTTAAAAACCAACTCGCCGGTAACACCTAAATTGCCTTTGCGTGCAAAAATTTTAGACGCCCCACAAACAATGCTAAGTCAGGTATATGGCGTACCCTATGAATTTAGATAATTAAGATTTTTGTATATTGCCGGTATATGCCATCGGTATTTTACCAAAAATTAAATCTGCAAGCCCCCATGCATCCTGTGCAATACCAAGAGCTATTGGCAGGCGGCTGGTATAGGGTGCAACAGCTTTTAATGACCACCGATTTTATTGTAATGGAAGGCATGACCCCTAGGGCCTTGGGGGCAGAATTTTACCAAGGCAATTTTCACTATTTAAACAAAGAAGTAGCACCCGTTTTTTGGTTACGCATTAATTTAAGTAAGCTAAACAAGCCCAAAAAACATGCGCATAAAAACTATATAGAAAAGCAATTGCGCTGCGAGGTAAGCAAATATGATTACCGCCCCATAGATGAATTGTTGTATGCCAAATACAGGCAAGCCATAGATTTTGATGCCTCGCCCACACTGTATGGGTATTTGTACGACGACGAAGCTCCCTTTGATTTTTTTACCTCTACCGCCATACGTTTGTTTGATGGAGAAGAACTGGTAGCCTGCGGTATTTTTGATGAAGCAGGCCATAGCACAGCAGGTATAATTAACTTTTTTGACCCCAACTACCGCAAGTACAGTTTGGGAAAATGGCTCATTCAAAAAAAAATAGAGATAGCCCTCGCGCAAGGTTTGCAATATTACTACCCCGGGTATTTTAGCACCCGCATATCCAAGTTTGATTATAAGCTAAACATTGCCCCAGCCGCCACAGAAATTTGGATAAGAGAAGCCCAACAATGGGTAACGGCCAAAGAAGTTAACCTAGCCCAATTAGAAAATTATTTAATACAAGTTATGGCCTCGGCTTGAACCAAACGCCCTTTACTAGCCCTCGAAAAATGGAGCAATGTACCGTTCGCATTGTTGGGAGAGGCAAATAGATTGTTGCTTTAGGCCTTGCAAGGCAGCTAGCAAAGCTTGTGTAACCCGCACATCTGTGCTTACAAAAGCCTGCAAGCTATGCGGAGAAAAAATGGCTAAATTATGTCCGGGCAACTGCGCTAAAAGAGAATCGTCGCCAGGCATTAATTCATTGTGGTATAAAGCAAAGGATGCTTGAGGTGTTTTACTATAGCGCTCTATTTTGTGCTGCTGCAATGCTTGTTGCTTAACATGCAGCAACAAGGCCTTAAAAGCAGCCAACAAGGCCTCGTAAGTTTGGGGCGAAGCAAACAACTGCGCCTCTTTGTAAAACCTAAGCTGCCTATAAAGGCTACCTATGGTTTCACTTGCCCATATCTCTTGGCTAGGTATTGCTAAATAATTAAAACTTATCTCCTGCGCCAATTGCAATAAAGGAGTTTCGGTTTGAACCAACGCAAAGGGTTGGATTTGATTTTCGGAATTGGGTAAAATACTTTGTTGCCATACATAAGCCTTGAAT
>VEQB01000352.1 GCA_018883485.1 Bacteroidota bacterium | reverse complement strand
GGGTTGGTTCAAACCCATACAGTGATGAAAACACCTTTAACCAAAAAATTTACGAGCAAGGGCCCATTAAGGCAAAGGTAATAAATGTGCGCGACCCAATAGTAGCTGGTTTTGGAGGAGGATTAAGGTCTAAGTTGTTTGGTTATTTCTTGCGTTTTGATACGGCTTGGGGCATACAAGATTTTGAAGTTGCAGATAAACCTATCTATTATTTCTCTTTGAGTTTGGATTTTTAGTATGCACTCAGATTTTTTTAGAAATGTTTATGAGGTGGTAAGCCTTATACCATTTGGCAGAGTAACTTCTTATGGCGCTATTGCGAGATATTTGGGTGCGGCAAAAAGTGCTAGAACTGTTGGTTATGCTATGAATGCCGCACACGGCCTAATACCGCCTATACCAGCACATAGGGTGGTAAACAGAATAGGCGTTTTGAGTGGCAAGCACCATTTTGGCGAGCCAAACCAAATGCAAATTCTTTTGGAAAGCGAAGGGATAGAAATTGAAAATGACCAGATTAAAAATTTTGAAAAGCATTTTTGGGATCCAAACCAAGAATTAAACTTATAAATTATGGGAGTTACCATTTCAATGCTTAACTTAGTGGCTGTTTATATACGTGAATAAGGATGTTTAAAAAGGTAATTGTACTAACTTGCTTACTTGTTTTAGGATTAATGCAGCCCATGCAAATAGGTGCACAAACTGAATCTGAAAAAGATAGTTTAGAAAGCATTTTGCCCTTTGCAAACGATGTTCAAAGAGCCGATATTTTAATAAGTTTAGCAAATTGTATTAAAAGCATAGACAGCGCTAAAGCAGGAAATTATGCAAGGCAGGCGCAAATTATTTCGCAAAAGTTAAACTATTGCAAAGGCAAGGCCAACGCTCTTATCATCCTTGGTATTTTAGAAAAAGGAAGAGGCGATTTAGGTAAGGCTAAACTTTTATATCTTGAAGGCTTATCGCTTGCCATTAAATGCAAAGAGCCCTATGCGGTATCTCTAGCTTACCATAGTTTGGGTAATTTAGCTAATATTAATGGCAATATTGTAGTAGCCATGCGCTACTATATAGGTTCGGTAAAAATTTCTGAACAATTATTAGACTATCCAAGAATGGCAAAAACCTACAACAATATAGGTGCGCTTTATATGGAATTAAAAAACTTTGAAAAGGCGGAGGAATATTTTTTAAAAGCATACGACCATTTTAGAGACTCTGAAAACGATTTAATACAAGCAGAAATTTCTAATAACCTAGCCAATATATATCATTTAAAAGGATTTCATCTAAAGGCGCTTTACTACTATTCTAACGCTTTAGAAGTATTTAGAAGAAAAAGCAGTGCCCTAGATATTTCTAGTGCTTTAAATAATATTGGACTTGTATATATTATTAAAAAACAGCCAAGGAAAGGAATTCCATTCCTGGCAGAATCTTATTTAATTGATAGAACTATTAACAATCCTAAAGGATCTATTTTGGTTTTAAGTAATTTATGTGAGGCCTATAGTATGTTAAATATGCCTGATTCGGCTTTATTTTATCTAAACAAAGGATTGGCCTTAATCTCAAGTTACCCGAGTTCTAATGAGGCTTTAAATCTGTATCAAGTTGCAGCTAACATTTATGCTAAAAAAGGCGACAATGCCAAGAGAGATTATTATAGAAGTTTAGCCCAAAAAATTGAAGATAGCATTAAGGTAAATGCCTCTAAAAATGAGGCCAACTACATTGCTATTGCGTATGAAAATGAACTTAAGAAAAATCAATTAGCGATACTTCAAAAGGAAAATGAGATTAAAGATTTAAAGCTAAGAGAACAAGAATTAAGCATACAACAACGCAACATTTTTTTAATTGTAACAGGCATTGCCATTTTCTTTCTTTTGCTTATTAGTGGTTTGCTCTTTTTAGCTGTTAGCTTAAATAAAAAGAACAAACTTTTCGAACTCAGCAATAAAGCTAAAACAGGTATGTTACAGCAAATTAACCATGAAATTAGAACACCTTTAAATGGCATTGTTGGGATGAGCCAATTGGCTATAGAAAGTAAAACCTTTAGTGAACTTAAAGAATATTTAACACACATAAAACTATCGAGTGATGAATTGATGTTTGTATTAAATAACCTCATTACCTATCTGCAACTAGAGCGCAAAGAAGCAGCGCCAGTAAACGCACCATTTAACCTTTTAGAAAGTTTAGAAGACCTATTTAAAAGCACCAACTCGGTTTGTAAACAAAAAGGATTATTGTTTCACCAAATGGTATATCCTGGTGTACCAAGGCACATTAATACAGACAAACAAAAACTAATTACTATTCTACAAAACCTCTTAAAAAACGCCATTAAACATAGTTTAAAAGGCTTAGTTAAAATTGAAATAAAACAAAGTGCAATGCGGGTTAAAGATGGCGTTGCATTAAGTACACTTCAATTTTGTGTAATTGATGAAGGCGAAGGATTGAATGAAAAAGATATTAAACAACTTTTTATATATACCCCCAATAGTATTAGTAAAAGTAATGGTTTTGGTATTGGCCTTAACAATGTAAAAAAGCTCTGCGATTTAATGAAAGGACATATAGAGGTAATTAGTGAAAAAGGAGCAGGAAGCAGGTTTATTGTTGAACTTGAAGTAGAAATAATAGAAGATACTTTACGCTTAAAAGAAGAACAAGTTGCACAAATAAAAAATTTCCAGCCCGCTAACTATAAAATATTAATAGCGGAAGACAACCAGCTTAACCAACGCCTATTTATTAAAATCTTAGAAAAAGAAGGGTACCAGCATGCCGTTGCCGATAATGGCCTAAAAGCCTTAAATATTTTGCAAGACAAGACCTATGATCTTATTTTAATGGATATAAGAATGCCCGAAATGGATGGTATTGAGGC
>VEQB01000351.1 GCA_018883485.1 Bacteroidota bacterium | reverse complement strand
TCGTGAAATAACCAATACTGTTGTCAAAGTTGATTCATTGGAGGCTGCTGAGTTAATAAAGTTGTTTAACAATACTTACCGTGATATTCATTTTGCAGTAGGTAATGTTTTTAATGAAATAGCTCAAGGATATAATATTAATGGGGTGGAATTAATACAAACGGCTAATCTAGGTTATGAGCGTTCGAATATTGCTTTACCAGGCTTTGTAGGTGGACCATGCTTAGAAAAAGATGCGTATATCCTAACAGAGAATATGCAAGATTCTCCTGGTAAACAATTTGTTTTGAACTCAAGGAAATATAATGAGTCCTTAGAAGAACAAGTTATTCAATGGGTTCAATCCCATCTTAAATCAGCGGATAAAATATGTATCACAGGTTTGCCATTTAAAGGAAGACCCGATACTTCTGATTTACGAGGTTCGAATAGCATTCAAATTGTACATAAACTTAATAAATTAGGTTATTACCCTAATTTACACGACTTTGTGGCTTATAAGGACGAAGTCTTAGCTACGATAAATGGTGATTGGTTTGATGATTTATATGATGCCATTGGTGATTGTAGAGCCTTATTAATTTTAAATAATCATCAAAAATATAGCAATCTAGAACTACATAAAATTACCTCTGCGATGAAGAGTGAAAATATTTATATTCTTGATTATTGGTCGGCAATGAACCAAATTCCTGTAAAGCTATACCCAAATTTAACTTATATAACAGCTGGTAACATTTTAATATGAACAATTCAAAAACTATCTTAATAACTGGCGGTGCTGGTTTTATTGGTTCGCATCTTGCAGAAAAATTCCATATTGAAGGCTTCAAGGTTATTATAGTGGATAATTTATTTAGAGGCAAACTCGAAAATATTTCTCATTTAATAGACTCTGGGGTAATTTTTAAGAAGCTTGATCTTATTAAGCCAGAGGATCAAGATGAAATTTATCAACTGATATTATCAACTAAACCAGATTATGTTGCTCATTATGCTGCAATAAATGGAACTCAATATTTTTATGATTTTCCACAATTAGTGGCCGAAACCAATTCGATTGGTACTTATAATTTATTATTGGCTATAAAAAAAGTTAAAGAAAAGGATACAAATTATCATCCATTAACAATTTTTGCATCTACATCAGAAACTTATGGAGAACCATTTGATATTCCTTCAAAAGAAACTTCTGTAACCTATGTGAGGTTAGATGAAACTAGAGATAGTTATGCTGCTGCTAAATTAATGAGTGAGTTTTATGTTAAGTTGTTCTCTGTTGGAATGCAAACGGATTGGATGATTTTTAGAATTTTTAACGTTTATGGGCCTCGCATGGTGGGTACTAAATATGGTCAAGTAATACCAGAATTTATTACCCGTTTAAGGCAGGGGGAATATCCTTTGCAAATATTTGGGAATGGCGAGCATACAAGGTCGTTTATTTATGTGAATGATCATGTTGATTTAGCATTTAAAGCAATTACCACCGCTCAAAGAAATGAGGTTTATAATTTGGGCAATCCAGAAGAAATAAGTATCAAATTGTTGGCTGAAATCATTATGAAAAAAATGAACCTTGAACCTAAATTTCTTTTTGGGGAGGAAAGGTCTGGAGATCATAAAAGAAGGCAGCCTTCAATTGAAAAGCTTTTGGGAAATATAGGGCCACACCAATTAATGAATATTGAAGAGGGTGTTGCTTTAATGCTTCATAAATACTAATGGAAGAAGGTAAAGAATTAATTATAGAGGCTGGTAAAGCTGAGAAAAATTATTGGAGCGATATTTATCGTTTTAGAGAGTTATTTTTCATTTTAAGTTGGCGTGACTTAAAAGTGCGTTACAAACAAACCGTGATAGGAGCATTGTGGAGTATCATAAGGCCATTGCTTACCATGGTAGTCTTTACAGTAGTATTCAGTAAGGTTGCAAATTTACCAAGTGAAGGTACCGCTCCATACGCAATATTAGTTTATGCTGCAATGTTACCTTGGCAGTTTTTTTCAAATGCCTTAACCGAAAGTAGTGGAAGTTTAATTGGAAATGCTAATCTTATTTCAAAAGTGTATTTCCCAAGAATGATTATACCTGCAAGTGCTGTTATAACTAGTTTAGTAGATTTTGCCATTTCATTTGTAATTCTTATTGCACTAATGATAGGATATCATTACACTCCAGATCTAAAAATCTTACTGCTTCCGTTTTTTATAATATTATGTTTCTTTTCAGCATTTGGAATAGGGTTATACCTAACTGCTTTAAATGTTAAATATCGAGATTTTAGGTACATAATTCCTTTTATAGTTCAATTTGGATTATATATTTCACCTGTAGGTTTTAGTAGCAATGTTATACCAGAAAAATGGAGATTATTGTATTGCCTAAATCCAATGGTAGGTGTAATTGATGGCTTTCGTTGGTGCATTTTAGGTGAAACCGATTTGTATATTCCTGGTTTTATCCTTTCCTCGAGTATTACCATTTTATTTTTAATTTTAGGGGTTTGGTATTTTAGAAAGATGGAGAAATCTTTTGCAGATAATATTTATACTATTCGTGTTAGTGGACTACAACCAAGCGGCGACTATGCAAATGCATCTCATACTCACACAGTAAGTCAAATAACTGATTTTAATAATAGTGTAAGCGGTCTGCTTCCTGTCAAAAATATTATAGCAGGATCAGGAGTAACTGTATCTAATGTTAGTGGAATATACACTATTAATAGTAGTGGTGTAGGAGGTGGAGGTAGTGTAACTATAACTAATTTTGCAAATAATAGAATATTAACCAGTGATGGTACTTCTGGTGGTATAGTAGCAGAAAGCGGACTCCTTTTTGACGCGACTTCCAGTTATTTGTCTCTTGATGGTTACATGACAATAAATAATGGATTATCAGCACCAACACCAATATATAG
>VEQB01000030.1 GCA_018883485.1 Bacteroidota bacterium | reverse complement strand
TATTTATAAACTGTGGAGAGGTATATTGGGTTAAGTTAAAACCTATTTTTTTACAGCCTGAACCTAACCTTTTTTCGAGTAAATAATCAACAGTTTCTATATAATGTATGTCTTTAACCCCTTTTGATTTTAGGTAAGGAAGTAACTTACGTGTATCAGCTATTTCTTCTAGTGATTCAACATATATTACTTCCATATCATTTGCTTTCAAATATGCCTCATAGCATTTCATACTTGCTCTATGGAAGGCAAGTTTTCTTTTATGAAAATTATATTGTTTAAAGAATAAATACTCTTCTATTAAGTACACTTTTTTACAAGTTGCAAATAGGGGACTATCTTCAAATAGTTGATGCGGAAAAATAAGGCCAATTACTTCCATTTTATTTCTTTGAAATTCTACATTTATCGCTGCAATATTTTACCTCTTCCCAACATTTCTCCCATTTTTTTCGCCAAGAGAACGGACGTTGGCAAACTATGCAGATTTTTTGTGGTAAATTTTGTTTACTTACCCCTTTCATGTCTTCTTTAAATATTTTTCTAGTTGTTTCCAATAAGAGAAAAAGGAAGGATAATAACCGTCAAGTTCTTCAGCCATCCAACTTCTTTCATGTCTTTCACCTGCATAATGCTGGTTAAATGGATGTTCTTTATAATGCATGGTGCTTGGTTCAACCTGTAATTTTAAAGCGTTAAACTCACCCACAAAAATTTGCAAGTTGGGAATGTTTTTACCTAATGCAAGTATAAAATTTAAACTTATGGTAGAAATAGGATACGCTTCAAAATGGCTTGGTTCAAGCAATAAAATACGATTTGCTTTTTCTTCTTTTTTCCAAATGGGGTCTAAATTGTAGAAGTTATAAATATAAGTGGGTAATTGATTTTCTATAGTAATAGGAGAGGGCGGAGGTAATACTGTTTTTAAGTTAAAAGCGCTTATATTTTCGAGTATTTTGGGTACCTCCATTTCAGCTAATGTTTCATAGCTTATATCTAAAAAAGTTTGTGTTTGTTTGGTAAAGGTGTACTTGTTAATGTTTTCTTGATTGGCATAATATTTCTTACTGCTATTAGCGCCAGCTACCCACTGCCAACTGCAACTATTGCTGGCCCAATCGGCATCTAACAAATGAAAGTATAACCACTTTGCAGGCTGTAACCAATGTGCCTGCCCAATGTTGCAGCATAGCATAGCAGTATACATTCTGCAGTGGTTGTGCATATAACCTGTTGCATACAATTGCTTAATGGCTTCATCTATTCCAATTATGCCAGTTTTCGCCTCAATAATTGCCTCAGGCATTTGACGATGTTTAACTAAATTTTGCTCCTGTTTAATTGCTTGGTTCAAATCTTTATGTTGCCCAACCCTTTGAAAATAATCTCGCCAAGCCAACTCTTTTGCAAAAGAATCTATCTCATATAATTTATACCCTTTTGCTAAAACAGCTGCTAAAACTTGCTTTGTGCTTATTACTCCCCTAGAAATATAAGGTGATAAATAGGTTACATCTCCAGAAAGGAAATTTCTGGTTTTGGCATATTTAATTGGATCAACAGCTTCAATTTTTTGAAGAATACGCCCATATTCCGTTTCAAACTTTGGAATCATATTTAGCGCTTACTAATTTTATTGAGCGATATATTTCTTTGCAAGCTGCATTTAAATCGGTTTATTTCTGGATTCCTTTTGGCTAGATGCTTTTGACTTACGCCGCTATTTACTCTTTTTCTCCATCTGTTAAAACTGCTTCGCTTGAGTTCTTTACGCATTAAAGCAATTACATCTGCTTCTGTGTAGCCAAATTGTGCCTTAATAGCTTCAAATGGGGTACGGTCTTCCCATGCCATTTCTATAATTCTGTCGGTATCTGTGATATTCATTTAATAACCTTATAACAATGTATTTTAAATTTTGTTGTAGCATCCAATGCTATTCAGTCATTATATTCAGGGTCAATTGTAAATTTAAGGATTAATTAAGCCACCTTTTTGTGGGATTATTTGTCTAAATACTATATTGTACGCTGAATGAAGCACAAGTTAATTCTTTTTTCACTATTTTTATTTTTAGGCTTTGGCATTTCTAATGCCCAAAATTGCCGCATCGTAACCAGTTCTAATAAAGTTTGTTTGGGTAATACTTTGCTTTTTACAGTGGCCTTTGATGCAGGTTTTACAGCCACCTCCTACAGTTGGAATTTTGGTAATGGGAATACCAGCACGCAAGGAAGTCCGGTTTACCAATACCCTGCAAGAGGCCTATTTACACCCAGTGTAACGGTTAACTTTGCCGGAGGAGGCTCCTGCACAGTAAATGGAACACCAGTAAGAGTGGTAGCAAACCCCGTGGCTAATTTTAATATTACCACAGCTTTAACGCAATGTTTCAATAATAATAATTCTTGTATTACAGATATATCTGCGCCTGGTGCTGATAATGCCCCTATTCAAACACGTTTATTTTTATGGGGAGATGGCTCCTTTTCTAATGAAACTCCTCCTGCTAGTCCTACACTCTGCAAATCTTATACTTTAAGTCCACTAGGTGGCGTGTTTACGCTTACCATGGAAATTTATGATACCAATAATTGCGTAGCAAGAAAAGAGGTGAAAGATGCCATAACTATTTATGCTAAAATGCAGGAAGTAAGTTTTAGAACTACCTACACAGCGCAGTGTAATGTTACTCCTTCCTTATTTACCAATACTTCTAAGATTCCATTAGCTCAGGTTAAAAGTTACCGTTGGGAATTTGGAAATGGAAATACAGCAACTTCGCCATGGACAAATTTCACGCATAACTACACCCAAACGGGCATTTTTCAAGCCAAGCTTATTGTAGAAGATTTAAATGGTTGCAGAGATACGGCTACTGTTTTTCCAGCTGCAGAAAATTATAAATTAGATAGTACTATTTACCTCAATACTACAGCCACTTGTTTCAATAAGAATAAGATTGTTTTCGAGTCAAAAAATAACTATCCAAGTGCTTTAATCAATTGGGCAATTTATAAAGTAGGCAATCCAGTTCGTGTAGATTCTATCAATTTTAAAGTATTAGATTCTATTTCATTTACAGAATGTGGCAGGTATAGAATTACTATGTATGTTAGGTTAGGCGCTTGCACTATAAGGAAAGATACCTTTGTAGATATTTGGGGCCCGAGGGCAGTTATTGAGACGCAAGAACAACGCATAGGAAATAGCTCACAATGCGAGATACATGATACAGTAGTGTTTAGGGGTCCACCTGTAGATAAAAGTTGTTATTATCCTGGTGGCAATATTTTTAGACTCTGGGATTTTGACGACCCATTTGCGCCTGCCTGCACCACCGATGTTAGCGCAAATAAGAATGTAGGGATTAATTGTCGTTATAGCAGAGATAGCGCTGTGGTTAGGCATGTTTATAAACCAGGAGAAGAAAGATGTTATTACCCCAAATTATTTTTAACCAATACCCTAACTGGCTGCACGCATTACGATTCTACCAACCTTAAACTTACACAGCCAGATGCAGGTTGGGATAGTGTAAGTGTGCCTATTAGGCCAGGTTTAACCTATAAAGGAATAGTTTGTTTAAACTCAACCATAACTTTTGATTTAAGCAAAACATTGCCAATTTGTGGAAGAGAAATGGCTTGGATTATGCCAGATACCGCCTGTTCTAATGCTACTTGGCAGCCCGTAGATACTTTTTCAAATACCTTTGTTTGGTCTTATAATAGAACCTGTAATAAGAATGGTAAAGTTACGGTGGGTTTGATTATTAAAAATGGTACTGATAAAAATGGGAAACCTTGTTTTGATACCGCCTATTATCCAGTGATGTTTACCTTTTTTCCGCTTGATCCTACCTTTACAGTTACGCGCCTAGATACTGGCTGCGGTCCTTATCGCATAAGATTAAGTTTAAATGATTCTATACAAGATAGTATAGTTAGAATGGTTTTTTCTGGTAGTGTAAATAGAACTATTCTTGTCAATTCTGGCGACTCAATTTTACCTTCTCAGTTATTTAATTTTTCTACACCTGGTATTAAAAGAATTAGACTGACTTTATACAATACTCGTGGTTGTATGTTAGATTATCAACTGGATATTTATTTTGGTTTTTTTAAATCTTTCCAACCCCAAAAAGAGATAGTTTGTTTAAATGATAGTTTAGAATTAAAAGAAAATGTTTCTTATTACAATAGCATTTACCCTTTCTGGAAAGACCCGGCAAGGGCTGCAGCAGGGAAGGAAGGCTTGTTATGGGATTTTGGCGATGGTAAAGGGTTTATTACTAGTGGCCCAGCGCCTAAGTATAAGTATAACCGTATTGGGAATTATAGAATTAGAATGGTGGCTTTTGATAGCACAGGATGTAGAGATACTTTTACCTATGCGGTTACTATTAAAGTTGTAGATCTCCAAGCAGCAATAAAAGCAATGCAGCCAAGATATTTATGTGCGCCTCAAATTTTAGTTTTCAAAGATCAGTCGGTCTATTCAGATTCTAGTGCTTTGTATGGTGCTCCTCCTTACGATCAAATTAACGGGTGGTTATGGGATTTTGGCGATAATAAAACACCTAGTTTGTTGCAAGATCCAGTGCATGCTTACACCACCAACGGTACTTTTTTAGTAGTACTAAAAGTATCCACTACTGCTGGTTGTAAAGATTCGGCTACTATACCAATTTGGATAGATGGTCCACGCCCTCGCTTCAATATTTTAAGAGATACCTTTGGTTGTGCTCCTTTTAAAGTAGAACTCAAGAATACTACTGGTTATCCTTTAATTAATTGGGTTTGGTATTTTAGAGATCAAAATAATGCTATAGCAAGCTCAAAGCTCGATACCAATGTATCGCATACCTATACCATACCTGGTGTTTATAAAATTAGTGTGGTAGGAGAAGATACTATTTTTGATCCATTAACAGGAAACTATAAAACTTGTGTAGCAGTTTTTCCAGATTCCTTGAACCCAAATGCCGAAACACGAAGTATTAGAGTGCTACCTACCATTAGTGCACAAATTATTGGGCCCGATAGTGTTTGTGTGAACCAAGCTTTTGATTTAACTGCAAGGCCTAAAGGGTTGTACCAAGCCTTTAATTGGCAGATGACAGATACCTCGGCTTTCGTTCAAAAATTATTTCCGGATACAATCTTCAATTATACTTACGATAAGTCTGGTAAGTATAGGGTAACCCTTTACCCAATTTTATCTGGATCAATTTGCACAGACACAGCCAGAAAAGAAATTACTGTAAGTGAGGTGGAGGCAGATTTTGACATGGATCAAAACCTATTGCCATTGGTTACCTTTACCAATAAATCAAAAAATGCTGTGAGGTATGAATGGAATTTTGGTCACCCAAGCTCTGGCTCTCGTAATTTTTCTACCCTAGAAAATCCTACCCATAATTTTGTTGGAGATTCTGGTTCTTTTACTGTTTGCTTAATGGCATTTAATGCGCTAGATTGTATGGACTCTATTTGTAAAACTACTTTTCCTGCAGAGGTTCGTATTGTTATACCAAATGTGTTTACGCCAAATGGAGATGACTTTAACGATGCTTATGATATAGATGCAGTGGGAATTGTAAAATACAATTTAGCTATCTTCGATCGTTGGGGCGACCGTGTATACGAATCGGAAAGAGATGGTATAGCAAATGATGGTATTAACTGGAATGGTAAAGTACGCAACACCGGCAGAGAATGTCCTGATGGTACTTATTTCTTCACCTTTACCTATCAACTAATTAATATGACTAGCCCAAAAGATGTGCATGGCACAATTACCTTGCTTCGTAATAATTAAATAAAGAATTTAAAACGGATAACCTACGCCAAAATTGAGAATTGTTTTGCCAAAAAGAACCTGCAAATCTCTGTATTCGCTTAGCACAACACGATTACCTTCTGGTCTTCTTGGATCAACAAATGGCACCGCTGCATCAAAGCGCACAATTAGGAAGTCTAGATTTAGCCTTAGACCTATTCCTCCGCCAATGGCCAGTTGTTTGTAAAAGGTATTTAAATTAAATACAGCACCTTCTCTACCATCTTCTTTAATACGCCAAATATTACCCCCATCTGCAAATAATGCACCTTCTATAAAATTATTATAAATATTAAATCGGTGCTCAATGTTGGCTTCTAATTTTACGTCGCCACTTCTATCTAGGCTTCCTTCTGCAGTATAAGAACCAGGGCCAATAGATCTAGGTAGAAAAGCCCTAATAGAATTAGCGCCACCTGTAAAAAAACGTTTATCGAAGGGAACAAATGAAGCAGAATTACCATAAGGTAATGCCAAACCAATTGCCAAACGTGAAGCTAATCTGTTGTTATAATCTAAGTATTTATTGTACCTATATTCTGCGTAGGTTTTGGCATATTGAAAGTATTGAACACCTAAAAAAGTTCTGTAACCACTATCATTTGGTTGAACTCCTAATAACATATTAGCTAGTTGTAGAAATGTTCCTGCTAATTCTAAAACATCCCATTTCACAAAGGTGTAATTTCTCCTCCTTACTTCATTTTGATTATTATAAATAAAGCCTCCTTTAAAGCTAGTTACAAAGTTATTACTAAATACACTTTGTAGGTAAGGGTCATTTTTACTTTGTTCTCTTAGTTCTTCGCTATTAAAATTTGTTTTAATATAACTAATCTCTGCCGGTACAAAATAGTAGCTGAGTTTTTTCTTACTTACTTGGTATGTTAAAGACAATCCATATACATTTCTAATCCAGTCTATGTTCTTTTCCCAAATGGTACTCGCCGATAAAATACTTCTGTTGGTAGTGTTTGAAAGTCGCTTGTCTTGTTTACTTAAAAAGATAAGTTTTGGGAAAATTAGGCTTCCAGTTAGGTTAGACTCAAAACTGTTGAACAGTGGTCTTTTAGGTATTCCATCACCTCGTTGTGCTTCAACAGAGATGCGGTAAGTTAACTGTAAAATCTCTGCCCTGCCAAAAATATTATTATTGGATAGGGTTACCTGTGAAGCAACTCCATAGTTTCTTCCGGTTGAATTTGAAATTAAATTACTTTGATCGGAAGTAATGGCTTGCGGCTCAAAAACAAAATCATATTTCTTGCTAGGTTGTAACCTTATTTGATAATCAATCTTAGCGCTATCTGTTCCAGAGTAAATTGGTATTGCATTTAGATTTACTGCCTTAAAAATACGAAGGTCATTTAGTTTAAAGAAGGTAGAATTGGCATTGTCTGATTTAAAAACATCTCCCTTTTTTATGGTTAAGGTGCTTTGGAAAACGCTTGGATTCAACAGATAGGTATTGGGCGAATAGTTAAAATCTCTCAGCGAAATACTATCTTTTCCTAATTTGGTTGAGTCAATTTTATTGGGTTCAACACGAATAGTTATATCTCTAATTTGATAAATTTTATAGCGCTGAAAATCTTTCGGATTAGGTATGTTAATGCCTACATCTACCCAATAATCCCCAATATTGGTGTCTAAGTCGAAGCTAACAAAATCTTTATTGAAGTCAAAATAACCTCTGTTTCGATAAAGTTCAGTGTAACGATTTTTTTCTTTGATTAAATTATCTAAAGTAATTCTGCTACCAATAATTAATTCAGACAAATCATTGTTTGCACGTGCAATAGAATCTAGCGATTTATCTGCAATATGTAAATATATATTTCTAATAGAGTAATGCTGATTGGTTTTTACTAAATAGGTTACTTGTTTTTTGTGGATTTTACCAGTTACCACATAATTAATCTCTGGGTAATAAAAACCCTGCGTTTTCAAATAACTGCGCATCCCCTTTATAGAAGATTCAATTAATACCGAATCTAAAATTACTGGAGCTTCGCCTAATTTATTTTGTAAAAATCTGCCATACCTAGAGTTGGGTGCTGCATTGCCTAATTTGTATGCCCTTAATCCAATTCTGTTAACACCAAATAACCTTTTGTTTGGTTTTTGCTTTATGTAATCCGATAAATTGGGTGAAATTAATCTCGTTTCTCTATTGCCTTCTGCCTTAACTTTATTTTCGTATAAAAATGGGCCTGATTTTCTGGCAAGTTTTGGTAAATTGCATGCCTGCATTATTACCGTGAGCAAAAGCAACACCATACCAGAACGTATATTTACAAAGGCCGATATCAATTTTGTTAAATCTTTAAACGATAGGGTTTTTCGTAATGCAAGTAAACAATTTGTTGCCGAAGGTAGCAAATCTGTGCTCGAAATGATTTCTTCTGGACTAAAGTTGGAAAGAATTTTTGCTTTAGAAACTTGGTTCAAGACGCATTATAGCCTTATTGCTGGGAATTGTGGGCCAACTATAATTAGTGAAAAAGAACTTTCCAGAATGAGCAGCCTCAAAAGTACACGTCAAGTTTTAGGGGTATTTCAAATGCCACAATTTCGTTTTGAACCAAGCCAATTAAAAGGTCTAACCCTAGTTTTGGATGGGCTGCAAGACCCTGGAAATCTTGGTACACTCATACGTTTGGCAGATTGGTATGGACTCGAAAATATTTTGTGTTCAGACACTTGCGTTGATTGCTATAACCCAAAAACTGTGCAGGCTACCATGGCTTCTATTGCGCGGGTAAAAATTCACTATGGCAATTTGCCCCAAATGATAATTGCATCTAATTTACCTTTATTTGCTGCCGTAATGAAAGGTACCCCAAGCAGAAATATTGCCTTCCCGCAAAATATGTTGCTCGTTATAGGCAATGAAGGCCAAGGAATAAGTGACGAAATCTTAAAGTTAAAACATCAGGGAATTACTATTGAAAAGTATGGTGAAGCAGAAAGTTTAAATGCCGCTTTGGCTGGGGCAATACTTCTCGACCGGTATTTTGGTCAGTTTGCTTAAGCCTTGGCATAGCAATTGCAATTATATAGCCGCCTCCAATGAGGCATTAAGTTTTGAGTATGAATAAAGAGCGTGATACATTGATTTTTAGTAATATACTATCAGATGAAGCGGAAACTTCCGACTTTATATCGTTGTTAAGTCAGGAGGAGGAAGACCAAATGAACAAGGAAATAATGCCGGAAATGCTGCCAATTTTGCCGCTTCGGAATACTATTTTATTTCCTGGTGTGGTGATGCCCATTACCGTGGCCCGCGATAAATCTATTCAGTTATTAAAGGAAGCCAATAAATCTAAAGATAAGTTAGTGGGGGTTATTGCCCAAAAATCTTCGGAAATTGAAGAACCTCTTCGCGAGGATTTATATGAAATAGGAACCATGGCTACTATTCTGCGTATGATTAAAATGCCAGATGGAAGCACCATGGCAGTAATCCAAGGTAAACGCAGATTTCAGTTAACGGGCGAATTACAAACCGAGCCTTACCTACGCTCTGCCATCCTACCTTTACAAGAACCAGAAGTGGTAGAAAGTGAAGAAACGCGCGCTATGTCAGAGTCAATTAAAGATTATGCACAACGTATTATAAATGTTTCCCCTCATATACCAAGTGAAGCAGCAAATGCAATTAAAAAAATAAAGAGCCCAACTTTCCTTATCAATTTTGTTGCCTCTAATTTAAATGCAGAATTGCCTGTTAAGCAGCAAATTTTAGAAGAAATTAGTTATACAGGGCGTGCCCACAAAATATTAGAAGCATTAAAAATTGATTATCAATTTACAGAATTAAAGGCTCAGATAGAAAGTAAAGTGCGTGGTGATTTAGACAAGCAACAGCGCGATTATTTTTTGAACCAACAAATCAAAGCAATTCAGGAGGAACTAGGAGGTGATAGCCCAGAACGCGATATTGAAAATCTCAATAAAATAGCAGCTTCTAAGAAATGGGATGCCAAAGTATCAGATGCTTTTGGCAAAGAATTGGAACGCCTGCGCCGCACCAACCCCATGGCGCCAGATTACAGTATTCAACTCAATTACTTACAGTTGTTATTAGATCTTCCTTGGGGCGATTATAGCAAAGATAATTTCGACCTTAAACACGCAGAAAAGATTTTAGATGAAGATCATTTTGGTTTAGAAAAAGTAAAGCAACGTATCTTAGAATACTTGGCAGTTCTTAAACTTAAGAACAACATGAAAAGCCCAATCCTCTGCTTGTATGGGCCTCCAGGGGTTGGAAAAACTTCCTTAGGTAAATCTATTGCCAAAGCTTTAGGAAGAAAATACGCTCGCGTGGCCTTGGGTGGCTTAAGCGATGAAAGCGAAATTAGAGGTCACCGCAGAACATACATTGGCGCAATGCCCGGTAGAGTTATTCAAAACCTTAAAAAAGTAAAAACCAATAATCCTGTTTTTGTATTAGATGAGGTAGATAAAATGGGAATGAGTTTTAGGGGCGATCCAAGTAGCGCCTTGCTAGAAGTGCTAGACCCAGAACAAAATGGCACCTTCTATGATAATTATGTGGAGATTGAATACGATTTGTCGCATGTAATGTTTATTGCCACTGCTAACTCTCTAGATTCTATTCAACCAGCACTATTAGATAGAATGGAAATTATTGAGATTAATGGCTACACGCTGGAAGAGAAGGTTCAAATTGCCAAGAAATATTTAATACCAAAACAAAAGGAAAACCACGGTTTAAAAAAGGCAGACTTTGAATTAAGCGACGAAGTACTAGCCAAAATTATTGATGGCTACACCAGAGAAAGCGGGGTACGTGGATTAGAAAAACAAATTGCCTCCGTTGCCCGTCACATCGCCAGAGAGAAAGTAATGGCTAAGAAATACAACAAGAAAATTAGCCTTTCACAACTCGTAGAAGTATTAGGGGTAGAGCGCGGCGAAAAGGAAATGTACCAAGGTAATGAGGTAGCAGGTGTAGTAACGGGTTTAGCGTGGACAAGTGTTGGTGGAGAGATACTATTTGTAGAAAGTATTTTATCTAAAGGCAAAGGCAAACTTACCTTAACGGGCCATTTAGGTGAAGTAATGAAAGAGTCTGCCATTACCGCCCTCAGTTACCTAAAAGCCAATTGCCAACATTTAGGAATAGATGCAAAAGTTTTCGATCAATATGATTTGCATATTCATGTGCCTGCTGGAGCTGTTCCCAAAGATGGGCCATCTGCTGGGGTTACCATGCTTACCTCGTTAGCTTCCGTGTTTACGCAAAGAAAAGTAAAGCCACATCTTGCTATGACAGGCGAAATTACCCTTCGAGGTAAAGTATTGCCAATAGGTGGTGTGAAAGAAAAGATTTTAGCGGCCAAACGTGCCGGTATTACAGATATTCTGCTTTGTGAAGCCAACCGCAAAGATGTTATGGAAATAAAAGCAGATTACCTCAATGAACTAAATTTTCATTATGTGAAAGATATGAATGAAGTAATAGAATTTGCTTTATTAAAAGAACAAGTAGCCAAACCACTAGATTTAACTGTTGAATTGGAGCCGAAAAAAGCGAGTTAAAGCTTTTTTAAGCATCATATTTCTCTAGTAATTTTAATAGCACTGCAAAATCCTTGGGATAGGGTGCTGTTACTTTATAGGGCTTGCCCAACAGTTCAAATTCTATCTGATACGCATGCAATGCAACCCTTTTCATCATAGGATCTGCATTCTCCCACTTGCCTTCTTTAAATTTAGGTTTTAAAGCAGCTAAAAAAGGCATCTTACCGCCATAAGTGGTATCTGCCACCAATGGGAAATTTTGCGAGGACAAGTGTATTCGTATTTGGTGCAATCTTCCAGTAACTGGTTCTGCTTGAACCAAAGTATAATGCCTAAAGTTTTGAAGGGTACTTACTATGGTTTCTGATGGCTTACCTTCTTTTAGGTCAATCTTAGCAACTCCTTTAGCAGTTTGACCCAAAGGTAATTTTATACTTTGTTCAGATACGCTTAAATTTCCTTGCACTACCGCATGGTATGTTTTTTTTACTAGGCGCTTTTCAAAGGCAATAGCCATTTCCCGATAAATCATTTCGTTTTTGGCTATAACCAAAATGCCACTTGTTTCTTTGTCTAGGCGGTGACAAAGCTGCAAGTTTTCGTTGTGCTTTTTTGCTTGTCTTATTACAGAAAACACATCCCCATGCCTATCATCCAACGACGAGTAATGTGCAGGTTTATTGATAAAGATAAGATGTTCATCTTCTTCAATCATCATTTCCTTAAAGCCTATAACTTTTGGTTTATCGTATATCATATTAACTTGCCATTTCAGATAATTCTAGCCAGCGTAGTTCTTTACTGTCTAAATTTGCCTTGTTTTCTTCTAATTCCCTACTCCAATTCATCAACTCTTCGTGGTTATTGCTACCAATATTTAAAAGGTTTATCAAAGCCTTATTTCTTTGTTGAATGGCTTCAATTTCCTTCTCTAAGGTTTCATACTCTCGCAACTCTTTGTAAGATAATTTCCTTTTAGTTTCAATTGCTTTTGGAGCTTCTTCCTTAACCTCAACTTTAGACGAATTCAATGGTGTTTTTTTACCTTTATTTTCTTCCAATTCGTTAATGTAGTCTTGGTAGTTTCCATTGAAATCTCTTATAAAGCCATTGCCTTCAAATACAAATAGTTTTTCAACCAAGGTATCCATAAAATACCTATCGTGGGTTACTACCAACAAACAGCCTTCAAAGTTTTCTAAGAACTCCTCTAATACATTTAAGGTTTGTATATCTAAATCATTGGTAGGTTCATCTAATATTAAAAAGTTTGGTTTTTGCATAATGATAGTTAGCAAATACAATCTTCTTTTTTCGCCACCACTTAAGGTGCTTACCCACGAGTGTTGTTTTTTAGGATCAAACAAAAACATGGTTAAAAGGGCTATGGCAGAAATTTTCTGACCTTTACCAACCTCTAAATATTCTGCTATATCTGTTATTACTTCAATAACACGC